>JBEKIK010000095.1:0-6727 GCA_050011795.1 Thermoguttaceae bacterium
AAAGCAAGGAATTGAAAAAGCCCGAGGAAAAGCAGGATTTTTCCTCTGCCGCGACTCGGCTTGGAGGATTGGCCGCCCAGAACGAAGACTGGCGCACGCAGGGCGTGCCGGATTCGGTTTATTGGGTGGAAAGCACGCATGGCAAGTACCGGAAACGTATCACGCTGGCGGCCGCGCCGATCGACGTCGGGCCGATCATGCGGGAACATCTTTTCCAAAAAGTGCCCACGGTGATAATGACCAGCGCCACGCTGTCGGCCGGGGGAAAATTCGATTTTTTCCAATCGCGGATTGGCTTGATACAGTGTAAAACGCTTTGCCTGGGCAGCCCGTTCGATTACAAAAAGCAGGCGCAATTGATTCTGCCGGAGGGCATGCCTGATCCGGCCGGCGATAGCCCCGAGTATGAGCGGCAGGCGACCGAGATGATTCGCCGGTACGTTGCCCGAAGCCGTGGCCGGGCGTTCGTGCTTTTTACCAGTTATGAAATGATGAAACGAACTGCCGCGGCGCTGACGCCGTGGCTGATCGAGCAAAATCTGGCGCTGTACTCGCAGGCCGAGGGTCTGCCGCGGAGTCAGATGCTGGAGCGGTTCAAGAAGAATCCCCGCGGGGTGCTCTTTGGCGTGGACAGTTTTTGGCAAGGCGTGGACGTGCCGGGCGACGCGTTGGTGAACGTGATAATTACCCGGCTGCCGTTCAGCGTGCCCGATAAACCGTTGCTCGAAGCCCGCCTGGAAGCCATCCGCCTTTCCGGCGGGAATCCGTTTCGCGATTATCAACTGCCCGAGGCGATTTTGAAACTCAAGCAAGGTTTTGGCCGCCTGATACGCAGCAAGCGCGACACGGGGATGGTCGTGATTCTCGATCCGCGGATTCGCACGAAATCTTACGGCAAGTTGTTTTTGTCATCGCTGCCGAATTGCCGGCAGGTCCTAGAGTAGGGTGCATGAAATGCACCCGTTTTTCAAACATGCCCAATCGAATGGTGCGTTTTCTCATGCTTATAACTTGGTTTTTTTAAATCGGTAAAGATTAGCAGCCGCCATTGAAGTTAGCGACAAGCACTCCACCATTGTGAGGGTGTTGACCGGCTTTTTATATCTAACTAGAGTAATGATTTCAAGAGTGGTCTATATTGGGTGTATTCAATATACCATTTTTTCCCATGCCCGAATGAAGGTGCATTTCACACACCCTACCAACATATGTTTGCAAAACGAGTGATACCATGCCTGGACGTTGATCGCGGGCGGGTTGTTAAGGGTACGAATTTCGTGAATCTCCGCGATGCGGGAGATCCGGTCGAGGTGGCTGCGCGGTATGAGGAGGAAGGGGCCGACGAACTGGTTTTTTTGGATATTACAGCCAGCCACGAGGGCAGGGACATCATGCTGGACGTGGTGCGGAGGACGGCGGAGGTGATTTTTATGCCCCTTACCGTGGGGGGCGGAATCCGCACGATCGAGGACATCCGGGCGCTGCTCATAGCCGGGGCCGACAAGGTTTCGATCAATTCGGCCGCCTGCCGCAATCCCCAGTTCGTTTTCCAGGCCGCCCGGCGATTCGGAAGCCAGTGTATCGTAGTGAATATAGACCCAAAACGTGTTATAAAGGATAATAAGGAGTTTTGGGAGGTGCACATAAACGGCGGACGGGTGCCCACGGGCTTGGAAGCGGTGGCCTGGGCCCGGGAAGTCGAGCGCCTGGGCGCCGGCGAGATTGTATTGACGTCGATGGACGCCGACGGGACCAAGGACGGTTACGATTTGGAAATTACCAAGGCCGTGACCGACGCGGTTACTATTCCGGTGGTGGCCAGCGGGGGTGCGGGATGTCCGGAGCATTTGGCCGACGCCATCCTACTGGGCGGCGCGGACGCCGCCTTGGCCGCCAGCATTTTCCATTACGGCGAATATACGATCGAGGAGACAAAACAAGTGATGGCCCGGCGCGGGATACACGTAAGAATGAAGGCAGAATGCAGAACGCAGAAGGCAGAATGAAAAACTGAAACCAACCTACAACTCCCGGCACAAGTGCCTGGGCTAAACAATTTTTATAAAAACAACAATTCCACTGTCCACTGTCCACTGCCCGCTAATTTCTAATCACCATGGCAAGCGTAAACGAAGCTGACGCGAAAAAATTTCTCGGCAAGCACCAGGATTTTGAAATCGACAAGTTATTTCGCGCGCTGGTGAAGTTGGAAGGGAGCGACCTTCATTTGAAGGTTGGCTTGGCGCCTTATGTGCGCGTGAACGGATCGCTTAGGCCGCTTAATCGCGATCCGATAGACGACGACGAAATGCTGCGGTTGATCTTGCCGATGCTGAAACTGCAGGAGCGTCGGGAGCGGATTTTCGAGGACGACGGCGGGGTGGATTTCGCCTACACCTTGAAGGTCGACGACAAAATATGGCGGTTTCGCGTCAACGTGTTGCAGCAATTGGGGCACATCGGAATGGTTGCCCGGCGGGTGAACAACTACATTCCCAATTTTGAAAGCCTGCACCTGCCGCCGCAGTTGGAGGAACTTTGCAAGTTCAGCCAGGGGATGATCCTGCTGGCGGGCATAACCGGATCGGGCAAAAGCACCACCATCGCCTCGATGCTGGACTGGATCAATCGCCATTATCGCCGGCACATTCTCACGCTCGAGGACCCAATTGAATTCACCTTCACGGAGGATAAATGCCTGATAAACCAGCGCGAGATCGGCATGGACGTGAAGGATTTCACGATCGGCATGAAACACGCGGTGCGCGAGGACCCGGACGTGATGTTGGTGGGCGAAATGCGGGACCGGGAGACGTTCGAAACGGCCATTCAGGCGGCGGAGACCGGGCATTTGGTGTTCGGCACGATCCATGCCTCGACCGCGGCCAGCACCATCAGCCGTATTCTCGACCTATTCCCGCAAACCATGCACTCGGCCATCCGCAGCGCATTGGTTTTCAACATGCGGGGGATCATCGCCCAGAAGCTGCTTACTTCGATCAAGCAGGGCGTGGGCCGGGTGCCCACGTGCGAAATCATGACCTTCACGCCCACCGTGCGCAAACTTATCCTGGAGGCGGAGGACGACAAGCTCCCCGACGCCATCCGCATCGGCAAGGACGACGGCATGCAGGATTTCGCCTGGAGCTTGAAACAACTTGTAGACACCGACCTGATCGACCGGGCGACGGCCTTCGAGGCGGCGCCCAACGCCGAAGCCCTGAAAATGGCCCTTAAGGGCATTGAATTCCACGAATCCGGGATGCTGTAATGCGCCGTTTCCTAATAATATCTGCGGTTATTGCGTTCGTTGTTGTTTTCTGCGCCGGCGATCTGCTGGCCGCCGGAGAATGGCCGGCCATGCCCATCGCCCCCAAAGGCTGGCGCGGTCACGGCTTCTATCTTAGTTGGCCGAAGATTATTGCCTGTTGGTTTTTGTTCATGCTGTGGGTGAAAACCACCGACTGGGTCAACGTCGACTGCCAGGAACTGAAGGCGATGGATTATCTGCGCTGGAATCCGATTATCTTCGGCACGTTCCTGGGGGCTTTTGTGCTGAACTGGCTGATCCCTTTTTTTTGGGTGGGATTCATCTTGTTGTTTCTGGCCTACGTGGCGCCGCTGGCCGCGTTCATTATCATTCGCAATTCGAAGGTTCCCAACGACCAGCAGGTGCTGACTCCGGAGCATATCCGCTACTTGGGGGCTTTTTACTTGAACAAGCTGGGCATGGACATCTCCTACGAGAAGCCCGATCCGCACGAGGCCGGCCCGCCGGTTAAGGTATTTGCCCAGGGCGGGGTGGACGACCGGGTCAACGGGGCCAGGTTATTGGCCGCCCGGCAAGCGCCCGGCTTACGCACGGCCCGGGAAATTCTGGCCGATGCCCTTGGTTTCCGCTCCACGGCGATCATGCTCGATTTTACCGCGCAGTCGGTGGCGATGAACATCATGGTCGACGGGGTGTGGCTGCCGCGCGAGGGCATGGACCGCGAAGAGGCCGACCCGGCGCTGGTGGCCTTGAAACTTCTCAGCGGACTGAATCACCAAGATCGCCAGAGCAGGCAGGAGGGCACGTTCGCGGCCGAATTCAAATCGACTCGCTATTCGGCCACGCTGGCCACGCAAGGAACGCCCAAGGGCGAGCGGGCGGTGGTGCAATTCGCGGAAAAGAAAATCCGCTTCAAAACCCTGGATGAACTGGGCATGCGCCCCAAAATGCAGGAACAAATCAAGGAACTTCTGGCGCTTACGAAAGGCTTTCTGTTGCTCAGCGCGCTGCCGGCCAACGGACTGCGGAGTTCGATGGGCGTGATTTTGCACTGCACCGACCGTTTTACCCGCGAGTTCGCCGCCTTGGAAGAGGAAAACAACCGCTACGAACCCGTGGAAAACGTGGCGGTGACCACCTACAGCGCGGCTTCGGGCCAAACGCCCGCCGACGTGTTGATAAAGCTCTTCCGCATGGAGCCGAACGTGGTGATCGTGCGCGATCTGGTCAACGCGCAGACGGTGAGCATGATGTGCCGGGAGATTGTCGAAGACCGGTTGATGATAAGCAGCATTCGGGCCAAGGACTGCGCGGACGCCATGTTGCGGGTGTTGGCCATGGACGTGCCGCCTTTGGAATTTGCCAAGGCCGTTTCCGGAGTGCTTTGTCAGCGGCTTGTGCGGAAATTGTGCGAGTCGTGCAAGGAGGCATACCAGCCCGCCCCGCAAATACTGCAACAATTGGGCATTCCCGAGGGCCGCATCCCGGCCTTTTATCGGCCCCGCCCGGCCGACCCGGACCGTCCCAAGGAAATCTGCGATAAATGCAACGGCATAGGTTATTACGGCCGGACGGCGATTTTCGAGTTGTTGACCGTGGGCGACAATTCACGCCGGATTATAGCGACCAATCCTAAAATAGATTTGTTGCGCCAAGCCGCCCGCAAAGACG
This sequence comes from Thermoguttaceae bacterium, assembly GCA_050011795.1. Taxonomy (GTDB): domain Bacteria; phylum Planctomycetota; class Planctomycetia; order Pirellulales; family Thermoguttaceae; genus JBEKIK01. The sequence goes on from JBEKIK010000095.1 coordinate 4,943, forward strand.
GCATGGTCAGCCTACAGGAAGAAGGAGTCCTGCTGGTGGCCAAGGGCGTTACTTCCCTGCCGGAGTTGATGAGGGTGTTGAAACAGTAAAAAGTAAACAGTTCACAGTTTACAGTAGACCGTAAACCGTGAACTGTAAACACAAAGGTTTTTTAAGTATGGGCATGATAACCACGGTATTGATGTTGGTCATTCTCTTTGCCTGTGCGGCGATGCTGTATAACGACGGCATGTGGAGCAATTCCATCCGGCTGATAAATACGATCACCGCTGGGCTGCTGGCAATGAACTTTTTCGAGCCGGTGGCCGATTGGCTGGAGCAACAGGCGCCCACCTACGGCTACTTTTGCGATTTTATCGCCCTATGGGGGTTGTTCATCGTTTTTTCCTTGATCTTTCGACTTGTGACCGACAGGCTGTCGAAGGTGAAAGTGAAGTTTCTCAAAATGGCCGATCAGATCGGCAGCGGGGTTTTGGCTTTGTGGGTTGGCTGGGTGATGGTGTGCTTCACGATGGTGAGCTTGCACACCGCTCCGCTGGCGCGAAATTGCCTTGCCGAGAGTTTCCAGCCGGAAGAACGGATGTTTCTGGGCTTTGCTCCCGATCGTCAATGGCTGGGATTCACGCAAAAAATGTCGCAGGGGCCTTACGAGCGATCCGTAAGCGAGGCCGAGTGGAAGGCGGAAAAAAAGATTTTCGACCCGCATGGCGAATTTCTTCCCAAATACGCCACCCGGCGGGCGACTCTGGAGAGCAACGTCAAGTCTAAAGGCACGCTTACAGTCAGCTCCAGCGGAACGTGATTGCATATGTCGCCAGACATCCGCCAGCCCCGCGTAACCGAGCAAACCGATGTGGAACTTGCTGCGTATCGGTCGATTAGCGGCTGGGCCGTGGCGGGGCTGGTGATCGGCCTGCTCTCGCCCTTGGCCTTGGTCGATCCGTTGCTCTGGGCGATGCCCATCGCCGCGGGCATTGTTTGCGTCCGGGCGTTCAGCCAGATCAGGCAAAACGCCCCGGCCATGATCGGGCGCAAGGCCGCTTTGGCCGGTCTGTGGCTGGCGGTATTTTCGTTCAGCGCCGCATACGGCGATTGGCTTTATTATCGCTGGCGCATCAGGGACGAAGCCCGGCAAACCGCCCTGTTTTGGTTCGAGTTGCTCGCCCAAAATCGGCCGGAACTGGCGTTCCAGTTGACCCTGCACCCACAACAGCGTCGCCCCTTTGACGAGCGAATTTGGGATTTTTACGTGGATTCGGAGAAAGATAAAGTTAAATGGTTCACGGCCTTGAAAAATTACGTAGCACCGGGCAAAGAAGGGGAACCGGCCAGCCTGGTCCGCACTCTGTTGGCTTTGGGCGATTCGGCCGACGTGCGCTACTTGGGCACGCTCGATCAGTTTTTCGTCGAATCGCAATATGTGGTCGATCAGTTGTTTGCCGTGACTTTTACCGAGTCGGGCGGGAAAAAGACCTTTTTCGTCAGCATCCGGCTGGCTCGCATAGGCGCCAGCGACGAACACGCGGGATGGAGAATCGTCGGCGCCCAAGGCGGCGTGGACGAGAATGGGAAGACGACTACCTAGGCAGTTGTTTGAACGGGTTTCAATTGTTCACCAGGCCTTGCCGTTTTTTCGCGTGCCGCAGATCGATACTTCCATGCTCATTGCCCGGGCCATGGCGGCCTTGGCCAGCATGGCGGAGTCGGCCTCTTTGGCACTTAGGGCATAGGCTACTTGGATGTGATTAGCTTTGTGCTTGGCCATGAATTGATCGCGCGATGTGC
>JBEKIK010000096.1:0-6638 GCA_050011795.1 Thermoguttaceae bacterium
GTTTTTCGTGAACGCGGCGATATTGATTGTGGCGGCGGCGACATTTTGGGCTAATCACCAACCGGTAACCGAGATTCAACAAGCCCATGCCCTTTTGGAACGAACACTTGGCACGCAAATCGCGCCCATTGCCTTTGCCTTGGCCTTGCTTTGCGCCGGGCAGAGTTCAACCATCACCGGAACCCTGGCCGGGCAGATTACCATGGAAGGTTTCCTGCGTTTTCGCATCCGGCCTTGGCTGCGGCGCTTGATAACACGATCAATGGCCATCGTTCCCGCGGTTTTGGTGATCCTACTGGCGGGCGAAGGGGGCGTTTATCAACTTCTCATCCTCAGCCAGGTGATTTTGAGCCTGCAACTGTCGTTTGCCGTCGTGCCGTTGGTGCGGTTCACAAGCAGCAAACGCAAGATGGGGCCGTTCGTCAATCCCTGGTGGCTGCAAATTCTGGCTTGGATGGTCACGGCGATAATCGCCTTGCTCAACGGAAAACTGGTGTATGAAGAAATTTATTCGTGGCTCGAATCGGCCGGCAATTGGTACTGGTTGATCGTGTTGGCGGCCGTACCCGTTTCACTGGGCCTGTCCGCACTCTTGGTTTGGATGATCTTCCGCCGGGAAAAACCGGTAATGGAAGAGCCCGAGGTTTCGGCCGAGGAAGTGGCATCCGAGGCCGCAAAATTGCAACGCCGCTTCAAACGCATCGGCGTGGCCTTGGAGGCCAAACCGTCCGACGCCTCGATGCTGGCCGAGGCCGTATCGCTGGCCAAAAGCCACCACGCCGAATTGCTGCTGATGCACGTCGTGGACGGCGTGGGCGGAACCTGGTACGGCATTCAAACCGGCGATTCCGAAAGCCGCGAGGACGAAATATATCTGGAATCCCTTGTCCATCGCCTGCGATCCGAACTCAGCGCTGAAGACGTGCCGGCCGTGGATGCCGTGCTGGGTTACGGCGACCCGTCCACCGAACTGGTCAATATCGCCAAGGAAAAGGACGTTGACCTGGTCGTCATGGGCGGACACGGCCACCGCGGCCTGCTCGACCTGGTTTACGGCCAAACCATCTCCACCGTCCGCCATGATCTAAAGATTCCCATAGTCACCGTGCGGGGACCTACCAAAGGATGAGGGATGAAGGATGAAGGATGAATAAAACAGCCATTCATTTAGCCCCCGGTGAACACACCGGGGGTTTAGAATGCATCTTCACTACGCACTAAATCGGATGAAAAACTGTGGACTGTAAACTGTTTACCACATACTTCCCTGACCTCTAAACCCTGAACCCTGCCCACCTACTTATGCCCCATCAATCCTGGAAACTCCTTGGCACGCGCGACGTTTCCGACCATCGGATATTCCGCATCCGGCACGATCTGTACCGTTTCGAGCCCAGCGGCGCGGAGCGGGATTTCGTGGTATTGGATTGCCCGGACTGGGTAAACATCATTCCCCTGACCGACGACGGGCAAGTAGTGCTGATCCGGCAATTTCGCCACGGCACTCGGAGCGTGACGTTGGAAATACCCGGCGGCGTGGTCGAGGCCCACGAAACGCCCGAGGCCGCCGCCGTCCGCGAACTAAGCGAGGAAACCGGCTACGTGCCGGAGATAGTAAAATCATTAGGTTTCGTCAGCCCCAATCCGGCCATCCAAGGCAATCGCAGCCACACATTCCTGGCCGAAGGCTGCCGATTGGCGGCCGAACCCCAACCGGACAGTTTCGAACAGATCGAAGTCCTGCTCCGCCCGTTGGAAGATATTCCCAAGTTGATCCGCAGCGGCGAAATTTCTCATTCCCTGATAGTCGCCGCCTTCGCATTGCTGCATTTTACGCAGTGATACGAGGGAGGTGGTCAGTCGGTGTAATTATTGATTTAGCGATAATCTCAATAATTCGTCAATTTTTTCTTTCGTCATATTTTCATAAACTGTATCGTTGACCATGATTGCCGGGGCGTGATCGCACTCGCCAAGACATTCCGAAAATTCCAGCGTGATCCGGCCGTCGGGCGTGGTCTCGCCCGGCTTGACGCTGAGCTTTTCGCATAAATAATTTAAAAGTTCCTCGCCCCCGCACGCCGCGCAACTGAGCGACCGGCAAAACCAAATATGCGTGCTTCCCAGCGGTTTATCCTGCTTGAAAAAACCGTAAAACGAAAGCGTATCCTGCACCTGGGCCGGCGAAAGCTCCAACAACTCTGCGATTTCAATCACCGCCTGCCTCGGCACGTATCTCAATCGCTCGCAGACCAAATGCAACGCCGGCAAAACCACCGCCTGCCTGGTCGGATAACGCGGGAAAAGCGCCTTAATAGCCGTTCGCAGGTCGTCGTCAAGGGTGTAGTCAGTATTTTGCATTGTAGCCGGCTTTATATTTATTTTGCGAAACCGCAAGCGGTTTAATTATCATGTTAATTATCTATCCAATTCAGCCGCGATAATGTTCAAACTCCCCAGCACCGCCACTACATCGCTTAGTGTATGCCCGCGGATAAGATGTGGGAACACGGCAAAGTGCAGAAACGACGGCGGGCGGCAGCGGGCGCGGTAGGCCCGTTGGCTGCCGTCGCCGACTATGTAAAATCCCAACTCGCCGTTGGGGGCCTCCACTGCCGAATACACCTCCTCGCACGGCACGCTGAATCCGCGGTTGGTCATCACTATCTCAAAGTGTGAAATCAGTCCTTCGATCGTGGAAAACACAACGCCCTTGTCAGGCAAGATCGCCCGACGGTCAGACCCCACGTTCACCGGCCCGGTGGGCAGATTTTCCACGGCCTGCTCGATGATTTTCACGCTCTCCTTCATCTCGGCCATGCGGACCAGATACCGCGAGTAGCAGTCGCCGTCCCGGGCGCAGCAGGCTTGAAAATCGAAATCCTTGTAGGCCAGATACGGCTCGTCTTTCCTGAGATCGCGGGTAACGCCGCTGGCCCGGGCGATAGGCCCGCTGCAACTGCGATTAATCGCTTCCTCTTTGCTCAGCACGCCCACGCCCTTGGTCCGGCCCACAAAAATTCGGTTGCGGTTAAGTAGCCGTTCCATATCGCTGAAGGCTTTGGGAATCTCCTTGAGGAATTCGCGGATCATGCCGATGGCCTTGGGCGAGGCGTCGTACATCAGTCCGCCCACGCGGGTGTAACTGTTCGTGAATCGCGCCCCGCAAAGTGCCTCGAAGATGTCGCAAATCGTTTCGCGGGGATTAAAGGCGTAAATAAAATGTGTAAAGGCCCCGGTATCGAGGCCCATGGCGCCGACGGTCAACAGGTGGTCGGATATTCTGGCCAACTCGCTGACGATCACGCGGATGTACTGGCAACGTTTCGGCGTCTCGATGCCCATCAGTTTTTCCACCGCCAGGTGCCAGGCCACGTTGTTGGCCATGGGCGAAACGTAATTCATCCGGTCGGTTACGGTGACGTATTGATTGTAATCCAATTCCTCGCCGAGTTTCTCGAACCCGGAGTGCAAATACCCGATGTCGGGCATGGCATCCACTACGGTTTCGCCTTCCAGTTTCAGCACCAGGCGCAGTGTGGTGTGCGTGGCCGGATGTTGGGGGCCGAAGTTCAGTGTCCACAGATACGGCTGCGGTTCGTCGTGAGCAAGATCGCTGGGATTGAATGCTGGTGTTAATGGCATGGCTATCCCTCGGCTGACGTGATGACCGGAAAATTATGCCGCTCGCCCCGGCCTTGCAGCGGGTAATCCTTGCGCAAGGGATGGGCCGAAAACTCCTCGGGCAGAACGATTCTCCTCAAATCGGGATGGCCGGAGAACCGTATCCCAAACAGGTCCCACACCTCGCGTTCCAGCCAATTGGCCCCTTCCCAAAGACTGACGGCCGATGGAACCGTCGGATCCGGATCATTTGTGAAACATCGCACCGTGATCTGCTCGTTCGTTTCGCTGTTGGCCAATTGATATACCAGCCCGAAGCGATCTTTCGCATCGCGATAGAGCAAGTAATCGACGCAGGTTATATCGACCAAAAAATCGAAATTCCACGTTTCCTTAAGCGCCTTAAGCGCCTCGTACAGCAGATCGACCGGCACGACTGCCCGCGTCTGCCCGCGAAATTCGCTAAATGTCAGCGTGGGATAAGCTGCTTTCAGGGCGTCAATCGTCACTTGCTCGGCCATGAAAAAGGTATTGGGGATTAAGGATTGGAGAAAATGACGAAGCACGAATGTCTAATGACGAAGAAAAAACTCCGTGATTCACATTTCGGCATTTGTCATTCGGATTTTATCATTCTTTCGTCATTTGTGCTTCGTCATTCGTCATTTTCCCGGGTTACTCCTGCAACGCTCGCTTGGCCCGCTGGCGCGATGGGGTATCTAATTCTCGGCCCAGAACTGTGCCTTCGCGCTGAATTTTTTCCTGCAAGTCGATTATCGATTGAATCAATTGCTCGGGGCGAGGAGGGCACCCGGGCACGTATATATCCACGGGAATGAACCGATCGATCCCTTGCACCACGCTATAGGTGTCGAACACTCCGCCGGTCGACGCGCAGGCCCCCATCGAAATACACCACTTCGGCTCGTACATCTGCTGCCAGATTCGCTGCAATACCGGCAACATTTTCATCACCACCCGGCCGGCCACGATCATTAAATCGCACTGCCGAGGACTGAAACGGAAGACTTCCGCGCCAAATCGCGCCAAATCGTGCCGGCTCGCTCCCGTGGCCATCAGTTCGATGCCGCAACAGGCCGTGGCAAAGGGCATGGGCCAAAGGCTGTTTTTGCGGCACCAACTGACCAACTCGTCGAGCTTGGTAACCTGCACGTTGTCGGGTAGTTCGGTCGCCACGAAAAAACTCCGAAAATCGGCTATCTGCGCCCATTAGCGCCAATTAAAAACACCTTTACGCCAGTCGTACACAAAACCCAAAGTCAAAAGGGCAATGAAAACCATCGCCCCGGCAAATACCAGATTTCGATTTTGCACCAGTCCTCCGGCAACCGCGGCGTCAATTCCCCGCGTCGAAGGAGGTGGATTTTTACCCTCCTCGGCAGTCTGTACTGATTCGATGTTTTCCATCCGGGCAGGTCGCGTGGCTACCGCCCAGGGATAAAGGAACAATAATTCCACGTCAAATACCAGAAAGGCAATTGCCAAAAGGTAAAAACGCACGTCGAACCTGCGCCGGGTGTCGTGAAATGGATCCATGCCGCTTTCGTAAGGCATGCGCTTGACGCGCCCCGGCCGGATCGGATTAAACAGATTGGCCGCCAACAGGAGGACGCCCGCCAAACCAATCACGCAGACCACGAATATAAAGATAGGCAGGGCAACGGTTTGCATTCCCTTAGCACCTTAATTCCGGGATATCCGCAACACTCAACCTATTTTAGGAGTGCCGAAGATTCGGTCAACCTACTCCGGAATGCCGCTTTAATAGGAGAACAGGCATTCTTGCCAGTCTTTTTCCCCTCCGGACAAGAATGTCCGGCCTCCTGATTTTGATCCCATAAACAAGAAAAAAAGTAGCCCTTCATAGGCGGGGCAGGGACCTACGAAGGGCAAGCAATGAGGTTTTATCCTCACTGATGCTGAATATCGTAATAATACCGAACCAACTCAACCCCAGTTTGTAGTATTAAATAGCCTGTTCTGTGGGTATCTCTATCGTGACGTGGTTTTCAACGTCATTTAGCTTGCTTATCCGTTAAAGTCCACAATCAAGACCGAATTATTTCGGCCGTGACGGAAAAAAATAATCGCAAAAAAATCCCAGGCATATTCGGGTAACATGCCTGGGATTTTGCTCGTTTTCCCTTTTACCACTCAAAAAACATCCAAGATGAAATGATGTCCTTTATAGTAACGTTCACCCGTATGGCGTTCACTACAGCAAAATGGCAGCAGTTCATAACTTCTAAAAGGGTGATCCTGTTGGTGCTGCGGATAAAAGTTCTCCCATTGCTTGTTATACACCGGGATCCGCATTTCAGGTGGATATCGGTAATACATGTCGTCGCTGCTTCGGTAGTAATCATTCCCCCAAAAATTCTGGGGGTAGTACACATAAGGGTAATGGTACAAACGATTCCAATCTTGGGCGCTATAGGTATGCCCCCATTGATATCCAAAGGCCTGCTGGGCTTGGACATCGGCAACGTTCATAATTGCCCAAATCGAGGCTGCGCAAAGCAGCATCAGGAAGATCCTACGGATCATGGATTCCCCCCTTATAACTGTCTAAGACAATGGCATTCAATGCCGGTACACTGGGTCGGTTATTTAGACCATCGGCACTCCATACCACCGGCATTGAAAGAATATCCGATACAGATCATATAAACGTTAGGATTGGTAAAAAAGGTAAATTTTTCTAGGTCCGCCCCTGAAATCCCTTCCGACCAGCGCATGCCCTCCTTATGGGTGTGCTGCTCGGCTTGCTCATGACCCATCGTTCAATGCACCGGGATTGTGGCGACCCCGGCCGCACGATTCCAGATATGCGCTAAGCATGATTTGAGCGGCCAGCATATCAATACGCTTTTTGCGGCGCTTTTTAGTCATGTCGGCGTCAAGAAGCAGATTCTCTGCCTCGGCGCTGGTAAAGCGTTCGTCAAAAAAATCGACCGGCACCCCGGTAACTTCAGCCAGCCACTGGCCGAACT
>JBEKIK010000097.1:0-6615 GCA_050011795.1 Thermoguttaceae bacterium
TTTTGCCCGGGCAAAGGCCAGACGGCTTTTATCGCGTGACATGGACATATTATTAGGCATGTAATCACAGGCAACCCACAATTATATATATCCGACGCCAACTTGACAGGCAGTGGGTGGCTGGCGTATCCTTTTCATTGATAATATGGGCAGGTTACCGGGAAGTCTGGCAAATGCATATCTTCTTATACAACAACGAGTAAGGATAGAACCAGATGCGTATTCCTATTTTGGCGATATCACTTTCTATTTTGCCTGCCTTGGCGTCAAGTGGTAAGGGACAAGAACAGGATTGGGCAAAAGCGATGTTCAGCGAGACATCGCACGATTATGGCGTGGTGGCCGCGGGGGCAAAGGTTGAATATAAATTCACCATCGAAAACATCTACGAGGAAGACGCCCACATTAAATCGGTGGAGTCGAGTTGCGGTTGCACTTCGGCCAAAATCGACAAACAATTCCTGAAGACATGGGAAAAAGCCACACTAACGGCGGTAGTTAATACCGACACCCGACAGTATTACGGTCGCAAAGATACCACGATTACGGTCAAATTCGACCTTCCTTTTCCGGCCCTGGTTCAAGTCCACATCCACGCGTATATTCGCAGAGACGTGGTTGTGCAGCCGGGTGTGGTGCAATTTGGGTCGGTCAGCCAAGGCGCGGCGGTAAAGCAAAATGTATCGGTCAGTTATGCCGGGCGCGAGGACTGGCGGATCGAACGGGTTGAAAGTTCCAACCCTTACTTGGAATGTCAAGCCACCGATACCTCCCGTGTAGGGGGGGTGGTGAAATACAATCTTTTGGTGACGCTCAAAGCCAATGCCCCAGCCGGTTATATCCAAGATCAGCTTATTTTGGTGACAAACGATGTCAACCCAAGATCGGCGCGGGTTCCAGTGCCGGTGGAAGGGGTAATCTCCCAGGCGCTTAGTGTACGGCCTTCGCCGCTGTTTATGGGAGTCATCGAGGCGGGGCAACCTGTAACAAAACCGCTGGTGATTCAAGGCAAGATGCCGTTCCGCATAACCGCCGTTCGCACGAGCGACCCCCGTTTCCGCTGCAAACCGCCCGATGGCGCCAAACCCGTCCAACTTCTGCCCGTTACTTTTGACGCCAAAGACGCTTCGGGCAAGATTACCGGTAAGATCCACATCGAAACCGATTACCCCAATGCAAAACCGCTGGACGTGGATGTGAACGTCCAGGTGACGCCGAAAACAATGAATAGCGGCTAGGGGGCAGTAGCACCGGCACCGACGTTAAGCATCGGTCAGCGGCGGCATATTCGATCTATTGAACAGAGACTCGCGGTTATTTGATATCGAAACTAATTCCGCCTCCTCCGCGTTTATCAGGGAATATTTCTTCGCCGAACATAGTTTGAGTATTGTATTTAGCCGGAATACTGCCGTCGGACATGGTGATTTCCACTCGGTAATATCCAGGCGGAACTCCCGCAACGTCGTCGGGGCCGGTTAGGGGCACCGAAATTCTTGCATTACCGTCCATCCCGGTCGTTCCGGAACATTCCGGCATGTTACCGCCCAAGAACTTTTCCGGCACGAATTTAACATTCGCTCCGGCCAAAGGTTTGCCGTTTCGCGTGACCTTACACGTCACCCCGCCCATGCGACCGGTTCTAGTTGCCTGCCAGGCTTTAATTCGGGCTGTGATATCAGCGGCAGTAACGCCTTTTTCCTTGGTGGAGGGGAAATTAGGCAGGCCCTTTAACAGCGAAGGCACTTTATCCAATTCCGCCCCGCTGATTTTACCGTCATTGTCCTTATCGTACAGCTTTATCGCCTCTCGTCCGGCGGCATCGGCATCGATGCTGGGCGGCACGATCCTTGCCGGCTCATTAAAACATCCGCTTTGCGTCAACAATAAAACGGCCGTTAAAGCCATCAAACTGAAATAGACCGGGCGTATAATCATAACCTTTAAACCTTTCGTTAAAGAATGTGAAAAGAACCGTCAAAAACCGACATTAATAAAGTACCATATTGCCCGAAGTTCGTCAAAGGGGGAATATAGCATGCCAGGATGGAATTACCTTACCGGGAAAGATCGACAATCCAGGCCTGCCGAACGTGCTGAGTAATAACAATCCGGGCGAAATTGAACCACGAGAGGCAACGATCGAGGATAACGCTGTCGGCCGTAGCCACTACTTCAGGCGATTCGGCCAATATGGCATCCGGATTCTGCTCCAATTCCACCCGCCAGGGCCATCCTTTTTTCCGGGCCAGCTCTTCCATCAGTGATTTTAGCCGGCCGCTGTTGGAAACCGGCCGATCCAGATACCAGATACATTCCGCAAGGTTCAAGTCGGCAAGTTCATCGCCCAATAGTTCCAAGGCCGGGAGCGTTTCGGCCACTTTACGATAGGTGCCGTGCATGCTGGCCATGTCGCGAAATGCGCCGTCGCGGGCGGCGAGGATTACCCCCCCGGACAGGGCGGCCTCGATGGTCGTCAACACGTTGTATCCATCCAGTTTTAACGACCGATTAGATAAGGACTGGGCGGTGACTTCGTGTATGCGACGCCGATCGCCGTCGTCGTCGCTGCAGGAACACCTTGCCACGGCAACCCGTTGCCGGGCGACAAGGCCATAGCGATCGCCGACTAATTTCAAGGAGGAATCGGGTGCATATCCTCGGGTAAACAGCCAACACAGATCGTCCACGGCCAGGGAAAGATCGGCGTGGATTTCGGCGGCGAATAGCCGGGCGTCTTCCGGGTGCGGACCGCGATGTGTCCTGCGGTCGGGCACAAATCACCTCTGGTACGTGCCCATCAATTGGCCTTTGGCCACGACGTGGCGGTCGATCTCTTGTAGAATCGCCTTCTTGTCCATGCCAGGCTCCGCGGCCATTTTGGCTTCCAGGGCGTAAAGCTTGAAATAATAGTGGTGCGTGCCGTGGCCGGGCGGTGGATATGGTCCGCGATATCCTATATTTTTTTGTCCGGTTTGCCAGGAATTTTTACCCTGCAGTGCGCCGGGTGGATCGGTAAGACGGGTTTTTTGCGGAATGCCTTCTTTCAAACCTTTTGTATCGGCCGGAATTTTATAGATCACCCAGTGTACCCAAGGTTCATCGGTAGGGGCGTCCGGATCATCGCAAATCAATACCAGTTCCTTGGCGCTTTCAGGCACGCCCGTCCAAGCCAAGGGCGGTGATACATCGGCGCCTTCGCCGGTGTATTTTTTTGGGATCGCTTCACCTTCTTTAAAGGCCGGACTGGTAATTTGAATAGTCATTCGTTTATCTCCTTGCGAAGTAGCGGCAGGCCGGGCGCTTGGGCTTTTATCGCCGCGCGGTTCGGCTGCATGGGAGAACAAACCAGGCAGCAAAAAGCTGACCATTACCCCAAAAAAGGCTGCCGTCCGACACATAATAACACTCATTTAGTCTTGTTTAATTGAATTTTAGCATATTTTTTATATACCGTGGCGTGACATACAACAACCCCCCCAAAAATGCCACATCACCTGTATCTATCTTGTTTCAGAAGCCATAAAAGAGATACCTTATTCAATAGGTGTTTTTAATTTATATCTAAAACTTTCATATTACCTAATCTTACTGAATTAACGCATGAACAAACTATATGGTTGTCAGGAAATCGGACTTAGTTTATACTTTTGTTCACTTGTTGTCATTGCTTTTTGATGTAACTTATAGTCGACAATAGCAACAAGGCAAAAAAACAAAGTCTTGACATCCGTAACTTGCCTGAGCAAAGGAACTGGCGTGCCAAATGCAATCGGATCGAATTAAATCAAATGGTGTTCATTACACGCCCGCGGCACTGGCCGAATATCTGGCTGCCGTGACTGCCGAAGCCCTTGGCGAGATCAAGGGGACAATCGAAATCCTAGACCCGGCTTGTGGAGATGGGGCTCTTTTGTCTGCTTTTGCCCGGCAATTGCCGAGAAGCATCAAATCGCGCGTAGTTTTACATGGTTACGAAACTGATTTAGACGCGATCCAAAAAGCAAGGATTTTACTTGCCGATATAGGAGTCAAGTCGGTAAATCTCATGCAACAAGACTTTTTGTCTCTAAGAGGAATTGATACGATTTTTCCGGAACGACAAGTTAATTTCCTTGAGCAAAGAAAAGAGAAAACACAGGGCCTTTTTGACGCCATTATAGCAAATCCGCCTTATGTCCGAACACAAGTATTAGGAGCCGCCAAAGCACAAGAATTGGCAAAACGTTTTCGCCTAACAGGCAGGGTCGACTTATACCAAGCTTTCTCCATGGCCATTGCAAACGTGTTGAAGCCCGGAGGAGTGTTGGGGCTTTTGACCTCCAATCGGTTCCTTACCGTGAAATCAGGCGCGACTCTACGGCAATTGCTTCGAAGAGAGTTTGAATTGAACGCGATTTATGACTTGGGGGATACAAAATTATTTTCCGCGGCCGTGTTGCCGGTGATTGTAGTGGCGAAAAGAAATAAAAACCATCGCTCCGGCACTTGCTTGTTTGACAGGGTCTATGAGTGCCGATCAATTACGCCGCCTTTGACAAATAGCCGCAAGTTTGCGACGGTTCTTAACGCATTCCAAGATAGGAGTATTAGCGGGATTGTCGCTACGGAAGCCGGGTTATTCAAAATCGAGCGAGGCGTTTTACAGTCAGCCAACAACGATGAGACTTGGTCTTTATCCACTCCGGAATATCAACGATGGCTGCAAACAGTCGAAGATAATCGGCATTGCACGTTTGAGAATGTAAGCCACATTCGAGTTGGAATTAAGACCACCGCTGATAATGTTTTTATTCGTGATGATTGGGATCGCCTGAATAAAAACATTCAACCCGAAAAGGAATTGCTTCGTCCGCTTATTTCTTCCGCGAACGCTGATAAATGGATTGGGATTTTTTCGTGTAATATGCAACGTGTGCTATATCCGCATACCGTTAGATCCGGGAAAAGGATTCCGGTGGATTTAAAGGCGCACCCTTGCGCACGGGCATATCTCGAATTTCATCGTGAGCAATTATCGGGGCGTAAGTATGTTACCGAAGCAGGCAGGCAATGGTATGAAATTTGGGTGCCACACAATCCGACGGATTGGGTCAAACCGAAAATCGTATTCCCGGACATAGCCAAAGAGCCGCGTTTTTTCTTTGATTCAAGCGGCGCCGTGGTGAATGGCAATTGCTACTGGATTACTCTCCGACCAGGATTTGATATGAATTGGCTGTATTTGATTCTAGCAATTGCGAATTCATCCTTTATCACTAAGTACTATGATTTGGCCTTTCATAATAAACTATATGCCGGGCGGCGTCGCTTTATGACTCAGTATGTACGTATGTTTCCTCTGCCGGATTTGAGAACAAGTCTTTCAAAGGAGATAATAGAACTTTCCTTCCAATTAGTTAGCGGAAAAGGTGATAAAATGAAATTGGAAACCAAAATCGACAATCTGGTTTGGCGGAGTTTCGGCTTAGTCAAAGAAGTCGGCAGGTAATGGAATTTGTATTTTCGCGTTCTTAACCTTGCCTTCAAAACGGCGGAAGAATTTGAAAAAATCCGCGCCGGTCGTCAGGACCAATTGGTTAAGTCGAACCTTGGAGCCGAGAGCCGTGCCGTAAAACACGGCGTAACGCACGTCGCAATGATGAAAATCAGGGAAGCCTGCAATCTTTTCCTTGCTATCCGGACAAACAAGCCCCAAGTCTATTGTAGGCGCTGTTTGGAGTTTAATTTCAAGAAGTTGATCGGGAACATCAGGAAACTGCCCGGTGTCGGACCAAGAGTGTTTGCCAAGATGGCGACATATTGCCGCGTGCAACATTCCGCCCCGATTTCGTTCTTGGTCGATGCCGGGATTTGTTATTTTGCTTCCAACGATTTTATGTAGCTTTGAATAAACAGTTTGTATGGGCTTAAAATCAGGCCAAATTGGGGATCGATTATCAATCAAACTCTTTATTACCTTGGGTGTGTCCGATTTTGAGACAAGACAGGATTTAGTTACGCTCGTAGAGCTTCTTGCTTGATATTTATGTGTCAGGGTGCCAGTTTTTTCATATTGGGCAATTTCTTCCCCGGTCACTACACGAACCTTGGTAACCGCTTGATTACTATCAACACGGATTAAAACATACCGGCGTGAAGGGGAAATATCTTCGTTCCATATTTGAAGGTTGTTGGCCTTTTGCACGTATGTATCAAAGTTTTGTCCAGGAAATCGGGGTTTACACCTCAGAAAAGATCTTGGCGCCGGATAGACTACATACCTCGAGTCAACTCGGAAATGGAAACATCCAGCGACCGAGCAATAATCTCGACGTTGCAGAGGGCAACATTGCGTTTGCCCCGTTCGATTCCGCTAATATAGGTTCGATCCAGCCCGCATTTGTCGGCAAAGGCTTCCTGAGTAAACCCACGCGCCTTCCGCAACTCACGAACACGTTTCCCGAACCGTTCAAGAATATTAATATTGTGTCGCATGGCCATTGCCTTAGGCTACTTGTTGTGGAAGATAAGTCCACGGACTATAAGTCACATTAGACTAGATTAAAGAAGAATGATCCAATAGAACCAAGATGGTTCAAAGAGATTGGTCTATTATAGAAAAGTCGAAGTTTG
>JBEKIK010000098.1:0-6606 GCA_050011795.1 Thermoguttaceae bacterium
TACCCGACCCCGGCAAAACGGTGTTTGAAGTCGACGGCCGATTTATCGTTTTGATTCATCTGGACGGCGATTTTTACGCCCTGGACGACGCCTGTACGCACGACGGCGGCCCGCTGGGCGATGGTTTTTTAGAAGGTTATCAAATTATCTGCCCTCGCCACGGGGCCAGATTCGACGTTCGCACAGGCCAGGCCCTTTCAATGCCCGCCGTACAAGCGACCACGGCCCATGAAGTAAAAGTGGAAGGCAACGACGTGTTTGTGAGAATCAGAGAAGAGTGAAGAGTATGAAAAAGGGATGAAGGATGAAAGTGAAAGGCCGGAGGCTGTAGGCAGGAGGCCGGAGGAATGAAAACTGATTGCTGAAAACCGATAACCACTGTCCGCTATCCACTAATCACTGACCACTATTTCTTTATGCCCATTGCCGAAGAATCCATTCTTGCCGCCTTGCGCCAGGTGCGCGATCCGGAATTGATGGTCAACATCGCCGATCTGGGTCTGATATACGGCATCGGAGTGGAAGAAGCCGAGGGAAAATCGAATATCCACGTCATGATGACCATGACCACGCCGGCCTGCCCGTTCGGGCCGGAGCTGATCCGGGAAGTGAAAGAGGTGCTCTCCGGGATGGAAGGCGTGGGCAAGGTGGAAGTGCAAATCACGCTCACGCCTCCCTGGACGCCCGACCGCATGACCGAGGAAGCCCGGGACGAATTGGGGATGTTTTGATTTCAGTTGGGATGGGAGTTGTACTCCCGTCCCATCCGTCAAATCCGGGTCGGCAGTACAACTGCCGCCCCCACTAGCTGGTTTATTTCGATAGACAACTTTTCAGCCGCTTAACGGCCAGGCGATTGCAGTCTTCAACGGTTTTTGGAGCGATGCTTTGGAAATCCTCGTGGTGGGAATTCTGAAAATCAACCAGCACCCAGTCGCCGGATTTGTCGCAAAGGATCAAGTGCACGGCGCCGGCTTCTCGCTTTCCGTCCGATGCGGGACTGATGCCGTAGTCGGCCAGCAGGGCATATCGCGTGGGCGGGGGATTTTTGCGGAGGAAATCGCGAAACGCCCGGGCAGTATCCCAAAGGATTTTTTGCTCGTTGGGATCGCCTTTAATCTTTATTTTCGTATCAATATCGGAAGGCTCGGCCTGGCAGATACCGGATTCGCTGATGAGTTTGGCCAGTTGGGCGGCGCCCGTTTTGTCGGCGCCCTCCCAAAGGTGAATGGGATAAATCGTTACTTTGCTTGTGGCAATATTCTCCTTCAGGACCTCCAATCGCTTTTTCATATCGGCGATTTCCTTGTCGGGAGGCAGTGCCGAGCGTTTATTCATAAGTTCCGCCATTTTTCCCTGAGGGGCGTTTTCGCGCTCTGGGTCGGCCAGATCCCAAACCTTGTTCAAGCGATTGACTATAAACAAACAGGCGGTCAGGGGCTCATCCGGCGGTTCGATTTTCGCTTTTGTATAGGTTTCTTTGTCGGCCTTGTCGGAGAAGATCACCTTGCCGGTTTTATCGACCACAATTGTGCGGATTTCCTTGATTTTGTGATCGGGGGCCAAGATTTGGGCGTAAAGGGCGTATTCGGTTTTCAACGACTGCTTGCCGACAAACTGTCCAAAAGCATCGGCCAGCTTTGCCGGATCATCGGTTTGGGGGGGAGAAAAAGGCTCCTTGGAAAGTTCAATCTGCTCCATGCCCGCCCGCTCTAAAAGCGTGCCCAGCACCTCGGCAAGCCTCTGGGGAATCGAGGGGGGGGCCAATTCCGAGGGTAGAATCACCGGGGGATACACGGTCACCGATTTTAATCGGGTTTTGGCCGTGGTATCTTCGCCCCTGAGAACACCCGCCCACGGCAGTACCAATGTGCATAGGAAATACATCATTAAACAACGTTTCATAGGACTGTCTCCTTGTTAAGGCTGAACTAAAACCAGATTGGGGAACGCCGGCCGCCGGATTTCCGGTGCCGCCTACCTTATCTGGCTCGATAAAACTGGGATTATAACGCCCATCGAGAAAAATATTTTAGGCCGGCTATGGCGGAGAATCCCCATCCGATCCCGAATAATGGATAATCCGGCGAACTGGGAAAATGTGCCTATTAACGCTGATCGATCATTCCCCAAGGAACAGCGGGCGGATGTGGCGTTTGTAGATGTTTTCGGTGACGTTGGCGGCGACAACGGCGGCGTGTTTTTCCAAGGCGGCGGTGAATCGCGTACCCATTTCCGCCGCGAGTTTATACCCGACGTGCAGCAGTTGACGCAGATTGGGATTGTATGCCTTGCACGTTTGATCGTGACGCAGGGCCGCCGCAAAGGCCAGCCCGTCCCAACTGCCGACAATTTCGGGGGAGGGCAGGGCGGAGCGGTCGATCTTTACGACCGAGGCATAGGGGGCGCAAAGTTCGTCTATCCGGCTTAGGGCCTGGGCGTAGATTTCCTTGGCGATAGTCAGGCCGTCGCCGCCGGCCGCGGCCAGTCCGATCAGTTCTTCCAGCCAGGTCGTGCCGGCGGTTTTCAGGTGCACCCCGGCGTCGAACTTTTTTAGCGACCGGTGCATGGGCCGGTATAGGGAGAATTTATCGCTGCCCGAGTGGACGCTGAGTTTCAGATTATCCATCATGTCGAACTGTTGAACCGCGAAGCCGATGACCGCCAAATCCTCGTTGAACTCCTTGCAAAACTGCTCGACTTGGCCCACGTAATCCACGCCTTTTAAGAACTCTCCGGTGAATCGCGGGGCAATGGTTTGGATGGGAATGGCCTCGTCGGCCACGGCCGCCAGGATGACCAGGAGTTCGGCCGGGGTTTGCGGCTTGTCGGTTTCGTCCATCGAGACCTCGATCACCACGGCATCGGCCCTTTTGACCGCCTTGATGCGTTGCCATATTCTTCCCGCCTCGCGGACCGCGGCTAAAAACTTCCGCGCTGCACCGGCGACAAGCGGTTGGGTGATCTCCAGCGGGCGGTCGATACCGGCAATATCCAGGCGGCCGACGAGTCGCTTGTGTCTGGCCGTGAACCGCGCGATGGCATCGTCGCCCGGATCGGCGCCGATGTCGTCGGCCACGTCCAGGGTGAAAAAATCGCTGGATTCCAGGAATACATCCAGCGTCTTTAAGCGTATGTGGTCGGCGTCGACGAAGTAAGGATCGCTCCATTTTCGCGCCCGGACTGCGGCATCGGCCTCAGAGCGGACGCTTTCGGGTTTGGTCCCCACGATACTGTGTTCGCGATAAGACTTGTTCCAGACCGGCGCTATGGAAACGCCTTTGTCGCGGGCCATGATCATGGCATCGAGCTGGGCCACGCCCTGATGCGCAAACCGATCGCCAACGCCCATGGAGTATTTTGGTAATCGCATAAATAGTAACCAGTTTTAAATTATCAGTTTTCAGTAAACCGATTAAAGGCCGTAGGCACTGGGCCATCGTGCCTTTATCCCCGATAATTTCGCATTTTACCGGTGTAAAAATGATTTTCAAGAGAGCAATGCTGGACAAAATCATGTGAATCGGGTATTTTTCGGTTTTCTCGAACGGTTTCACCATCCCATAATAACAAGACTTTAAAAAGTCACCTTGCCTTAAGACAAATTTGAATGTCGTCTAACGCTTATTAAAGGAACGCTTATGGACCAGTCCAGCCCAATCCCGGAAAGAACCACTAACTATCGCTGGATGGTTTGTTTTCTGCTGTTCTTGGTGACGACCGTCAACTACATGGACCGGTCGGTGCTTGGTTTTTTAAAACCTTCCCTTGAAAAGGACATGGGTTGGGACCAGGTCGATTACAGCAATATGGTAGTTTGTTTTCAGTTGGGTTATGCTCTTTCATATCTTTTAATGGGCCGATTGATCGATCGCATAGGCGTTCGGCACGGGCTGGGCCTTGCCGTGATATTTTGGAGCCTGGCCTCCATGGCCCACGGATTCATGGGATTGCTTAAGGGCTACGGCAAAGTGGAGTTGGGAGCCGGCGGCTACGTCTGGACGGTTTCCGCCACTGTATTGGGATTCATGGTTGCCCGCTTCGCCTTGGGGCTGGCCGAAGGCGGAAACTTTCCCGGCTCAATCAAGGGCGTGAGCGAGTGGTTCCCCAAAAAGGAACGGGCCCTGGCCACCGGGCTGTTCAATACGGGAAGCAACGTGGGGGCATTTATGACTCCGCTGTTGATACCGTGGGTCGTCATATGGTTCAAGGGCTGGCAGGCGGCTTTTTTCACGACTGCCGCCTTAGATTTCTGCTGGCTGATATTGTGGTATTTCATGTACCAAAGCCCGGATCGCCAACCCCGCGTCTCGGCCGCGGAACTGGCCTATATTCGCAGCGACCCGGTCGAACCGGCGGTTAAGAAAATTCCCTGGATACAACTTCTGAGATATCGTCCAACTTGGGCATTTGCCTTAGCCACGTTCATGACCAGCCCTATCTGGTGGTTTTATCTTTTTTGGACTCCGGATTTCTTGAACAAGCGCTTTGGCTTGGATATCCTCCAACTTGGCCCGCCGATTATTGTTATATATCTTATGTCAGCCTTGGGAAGCATAGGCGGCGGATGGATCTCGTCGACCATGATCAAACGCGGCTTTAGCATCAACACCAGTCGAAAAACCGCCATGCTGATTTGTGCTTTGTGCGTGGTGCCGGTTTTCGCCGCCTCGCTGGTATCGAATATTTGGGCGGCGGTGATCTTGCTGGGTTTGGCCACTTCCGCCCATCAGGGGTTTTCCGCGAATCTTTTTACCCTGGTATCCGATACCATGCCCAAATATACCGTCAGCTCGGTGGTGGGCATCGGCGGCATGGCCGGAGCAGTGGGCGCCATGGGAGTCTCCAAATTCGCAGGATATGTATTGAAGTGGACCAATAATAATTATCTTTCCCTTTTTATCATCGCCTCGGCGGCCTATTTGGTGGCACTGCTGATTATTCACCTGCTGGTCCCGCGGATAGGACAAGAATAAAAAGGCTAGCCCGGATTATTTATAGCCTAGGATTTTTAACGCATAGTGCGAAACACCAGCCCGAAGCGCAAGCGAGGGTAAGCTGTCTACCATCCCTCGCTTGCGCTTCGGGCTAGAGTTCCTCGTCGGTAAAGAGCCGGATCGTGCCGTATTGGCCGTCGAAACCGGGGCGGCGAATCACCCGGCCCGCGCGCATTCGCGAAATGGCTTCGGCCAAAAGCGATGAGCCTTTTCGCGAAATTTCATTGATCGGCGCCGCTTCCAGAATAAAAAGTTCCGGACCAACTTCGGCGAGCAAATTGTCGTAATTTCGTGTGACGAATTTGCTTTGCGGGCCTACCTGGTGTATCTCGGATAAGATCTCTTCCAATGGAATCAAACTGCGAAACGGCGCAACGCACGGCCAGGGTGGTACGGCCTTGTAGGGTGCGTGAAACGCACCCGAATCATCATTATCGGTGTGTTTCACACACCCTACATAAGTCCCCTCTCCGGGCACCGACCGAAGGTTGGTCGGGATAGGGTTAGGGTGAGGGCTGGGGTAAGAGCGATCGGCCAATTCGCCTACGCGGTGCATCACGCCGAGCGTAAGCGGTTTGCCGCACACCGGGCATTTTCCTTTGTATTTGCGGGACTCGTCGGGCGTAAGACACACGCCGCACTTGCGATGACCGTCGTGATGATATCGGCCCTCTTCCGGAAAAAACTCCACGGTGCCCAAAAAGCCTTTGCCGGTCTTAATCCCCCGAAACATGCTGAAATAGTCCATATTCGTGCCGAACACGCAGGCTTCGCGACCCAGCTTTGAGGGCGAATGGGCATCGGAATTGGATACCGACCGATAGCGGTCAAGGCTTGAAAGGAGCCAATTCGTGGCCGGGTCGGCCGACAGGCCCGTTTCCACGGCAAAAACCTGTTCGGTCAAATCGCCGTAACACTCCTCGATCGAATCGAAACCCGACTTGGACCCTAAAACCCCGAACCAGGGCGTCCAGATGTGCGCGGGAATAAGATAACAGTCTTCGCCCGAACCGAGCACGATTTCAAGCAGGTCGCGCGAGTCGATGCCCAGCGTCGGACGTCCGTCGGAGCCAAGCGAGCCAAGCCCTTTCAGGCCGCGGATCAAGCGGCGGGCGCGGGCGAAATCGGGCATGTAAACCACGTGATGCACCTTGCGCGTCCGGCTGCCTTTTTTGTAGACCGTGGATATCTCCGCCTGGAGCATGAAGCGGGGAAAGGATGAAGGATGAGGGATGAAGGATGAAGGATGAACTCCAGACTCCGGCCTGCCGCCTCCGGCCTGCTTTAGCCGATACAAGCCCGGCTCGGCCGGGACGAGTTTTTTGCGAATTTCCTCGAACCATGCGGGATGCGTGAAATCGCCGGTGCCCAAAACCGCGATGCCTTTCCGGCCGGCCCACAATGCCAGATGCTCCAGATCGCACTGGCGACTGGTGGCCAGGGAATATTTTGAATGTACGTGCAAGTCGGCGTAAAACATAGGCTATTACCTGACCACAACTAATATTGTTGATACGTAAGCATGATGGTATGCTTCCTTATATTAGAGAAACGAATCTCGAACAAGGAAGTTCATCATGCCAAAAAAACGATTTATAGTAACGCTCAG
>JBEKIK010000099.1:0-6604 GCA_050011795.1 Thermoguttaceae bacterium
TTGACCTTTTTCTGGCTATTGAACCTTAACCTTTTTGCTTACGTAAATAAAGTATGAACAGTTAGGAAAATTCGTTTGAGAAGGAAAAAATATGGATCAATAGCTAAGCAAGGGTCAATAGTTTGGCGTTATGGGAACTATTCCAAGTTTCATCTTTATTCAACGAGTTATAAAGCGAACCATATTCAATCATCGGTAGTATTTCCATTCTCCAACTGAATAAGTGTTTGCCATCCTTGTTACAAGTATTTGCCGAAGGAAAATGTTTGTTTGCGTCGTGATAATTATGCAGTGCAAGACCTATTTGCTTTAAATGGCCTAAACATTGTGCGCGTCGGGAAAGTTCGCTTTCATGTGAACTGGCCGGTAATAGGCAGATGATTCCAATAAAGATTATGAGTACAGTCCAGATTATCCCATATCTTAAAAACTTGGCGCGGTTGAGACACAAAGCGGCGATCAATAGAACTATGGCTATATATGTTCCCACTGCCCCAAACAACGCCAGCGATGCAGAGACCATGAAAAATATCAAAAACAGCGTTGATAAATGGAATTGCATGGTTTAGACGGCCGATTTTCGTATTTTCCAATATATATAGAATGGGATGCCCGACAGCATCAGCAATATTCCTGTCAGTGTTGACCACGGGGCGCCTTGGGCGGCGTAGATCAGGAAGGACAGGCAGATCACAAGGTACAGGGCCGGCGTGAACGGGTAGCCCCAGCAGCGATAGGGGCGCGGGCGGTCGGGCTGGCTGATGCGCAGCTTGTACACGGCGGCGACCGTGAGGCCTCCGAAAAGCACGGCCATGAACATGGTGTAGGTCAGCAGGTCGGAGTAAGAGCCGGTCAGAGTCAAAACCATCGACCAGACTCCCTGGTAGATCAGGGCCGTGCCGGGCGTTCCGGCTTGCGGGTGCAGGGTCGCGCAGCGGCGAAAGAAAAGACCTTCCCGGGCCATGGCGTACGATACCCTTGCCCCGCCGAGTATCATGCCGTTTATGCAGCCGAACGTGGATATCAGAATGGCGACGATCACCAGGGTCCAGCCGATGTTGCCGAAAAGCACCTCGGCCACGCGTTGGGCCACGCGATTTTCCGGAATGCCGGCGATTTCGCCAATGGGCAAAACGGCCAGATAGGCGAGATTTGTAAGTACGTACAAAAACGTCACCAACAGGGTTCCCAGCAACAACGATCGCGGCAGCGTACGATCGGAGTCGCGGACCTCTTCGGCCACAAAGGCCACGGTATACCAGGCGTCGTAGGCGAAAAGGGCCTTTGAGAACGCCACGGCCATTGCGGCCAGCAGGCCCAATTTCAGGGCTTCCTTTCCGGGAATCGGCTGGACCAGGGGGAAAAAGTGGGACGTGTCGCGGACGTGGCTTAGTCCGGCGACGATCAGGGCCACGAGCGCGGCCACTTTCAGCACGGTGAACAGGTTTTGCACAAAGGCTCCTTGACGCACGCCCCAGACATTTATGCCCGTCAGCAGGGCGATCACGCCACAGGCCACCAACTGGGCCGAGTTGATCTCAAGCGTGAGCAGGAACGACGGTAAATGGGTCTGCCAGGCAATCGGCAATAGCTTTCCCAAGGGGATAACCACCAGTACATGGGCCTCGCCGAGTTGTGGTATGAACGACCCGAGGTATTTTGCAAAGGCGATCCCTACCGCGGCAATAGTGCCGGTCTGAATGACCATGAACTGGCCCCAGCCGAACAAAAAGGCCCAAAAATCGCCGAAGGCTTCGCGGAGGTAGACATACTGTCCGCCCGAGTGCGGAAACATGGCGGCCAGTTCGGAGCAGGCAATGGCCCCCAGCACGGTGAACACCCCGCCCAAGACCCAGAGCCCGATGAGGATCCCGGGCGTCATGACATATTCGGCCATGATCGAGAGCCCGAAGAAGATGGCCGAGCCGATCATCGAGCCGGCCACGATGGTAGTGGCATCGAACAGTCCCAAATGCCGCCGGAGTTTATGGGGTTCGGTCATTCAAGCAATATAAAACAAAAAGGGGCGGCAGTTCAACTGCCACCCCAACGGTTTATGTTAATTGTTGCCCCAACGATTGTTTTCCGATCTCACCCTAGCCCTCTCCCGACCGCTGGCGCGGTGCCCGGAGAGGGGACTTGATGGCGGCGGCGCGTAAACTGCGTCGCGGACCACCGGCGGCTGGCCGTCGTGGAGAAAATCCATTGTCAGGTCGGCCACCTGATGTTCGTCGTACTTCAACACAAGTCGGCCCGTGGGCTCGAATTTTCCGATAATTGTGGCCTCAACGCCTTCCGAAGCGCAGAGGGCCGAAAGTTCTTCCCATTTTTCCGGCGGCACGGAAAGGGTCATGCGTTCCTGGGCCTCGGAGATCCAGATTTCGGTATAGGAAAGGCCCTCGTATTTCAGCGGGATGCGTTCGAGCCAGACTTCGGCCCCGATTTTTTCGCCCATCTCGCCCACCGCGCTGGAAAATCCGCCGGCCCCGCAGTCAGTCACGGCGTTATACAGTCCCCTATCCCGGGCAACCAGCAGCACGTCAAGCAGCATTTTTTCGGTGATGGCGTTGCCTATTTGAACCGCCCCGCCGGAAAGGGTTTCGCTGTGGCTTGTCAATTCGGCGGAGCTGAACGTAGCGCCGTGGATGCCATCCCGACCGGTCCGCCCGCCCACGGCCACGATGTAATCGCCGGGCTTTGGCTCCTTGAACGATTTGTCGCGCGGAATCAGCCCAATATTGCCGCAATAGACCAGCGGATTGCCGAGATATCGCGGATCGAAATAGATCGCTCCGTTGACGGTGGGGATGCCCATGCGGTTGCCGTAGTCGCGCACGCCGGCCACCACGCCTTTCATCACGCGGCGCGGATGCAGCACGCCGGGCGGCAGACTTTCGGCCGGGGTGTCGGGCGGGGCGAAACAGAAAACGTCGGTGTTGCAGATCGGCTTTGCGCCCATGCCGGTGCCCATCGGATCGCGGATCACCCCTCCGATTCCGGTATTCGCCCCGCCGTAAGGCTCCAAGGCCGAGGGATGATTGTGCGTTTCGACCTTGAAAACGACGTTATATTGATCGTCAAAGCGGATCACGCCGGCGTTGTCGGAAAACACGCTCACGCACCAATCATCTTTTCCCAGGTTTTTGCGGATTTGCTGAGTGGCGGCGAAGATGGTTTCCTTGAGCATGTTTTGAAAATGCCGGTCCGTATTATCGTAGTGATAGTGGATTTTTCCGGCCAGAGTCTTGTGGCTGCAATGTTCGCTCCAGGTTTGGGCGATGGTTTCTAGTTCCACGTCGGTCGGATCGCGGCGGAGCGAACGAAAGTGCTCGCAGATGGTTTGAATTTCGGCGAGCGACAGAAAGAGTTGTCCCTCCAGACTCAAAAGCTGCAAGGATTGGTCGTCCATAGAGCGGATAGGCACGGTAATCAGGCGGAAATCGTAAGGTGATCCGACTTCCAGCCGCTCGAAACCCAACGGTCCGACAATGACTTGCTCGATGGCGTCGTTGGCTAGGACTTTCGTGCATAAAAGCGGCAGCCGGTCTTGGGGCAGGTTTGCGATCCAGTATTTTTTCAGCGTCCGCACGGCCTCGGCCTCCATGCCGAAATCGGCGATCGCCGCCTGGGTGCTCATGGCCACCGGATCCATTACGCCCGGCTTGGGCAGGACGTGGATGACATAAGGGGCTAGGAGCGAGCGACCACTGACGTGGTGCCCCGGAGCTAGGGACGAGCGATGGGTGGCACTGGCTGAGCCAGTGGCACACAGCGAATCATCACCGACGGGAGCGATCAACGGGCGCTCGACCACGCGGTCGGCCAGCAATTGGTCGGCCAGTCGGGCGATTTGGTCCCGGTTCAGATTGCCCTGAATCAAAAATCCTCTGGCTGTCGTTACTGCCAGGTCCCGGGCGATGCCCAGTTCGGCCGCGGAAAGGGCCACTTGATTGGCGGTTAAGTTTACTTGTCCTTCGGCCGGATGGATATCAATTTCCCAAAGCATCGCGGTTTTTCTTGGCTAAAGTGAGTAATCGGATGATTTCGTCTTGGTTTCCGCCGCGCACCGCCGACTGCAAGGCGGACAAGTTGGCGGAAAACTGTTCCAATGCGCTAAGCACGTTGTCGCGGTTAAGTGCGAATATCTGCGCCCACAATTCAGCGTCGCCCGAGGCGATGCGCGTGGTATCGTTCATGCCCGGTCCGGCTAGGCGGAAATACTTTTCCGGCACGGATGAAACCAAAGCCGAGGCCACCAGGTGCGGTAGATGGCTGGTTAGCGCCAATGCGCGATCGTGCTCTTCGGGCGAGAGCTGCACCACGACCGAACCCAAGGCCTCCCAAAATTCCTCTAAAAAATCAAAATCTTCCGCCCGGGTGTTCTTGGTGGGCGTGAGGATGGCAATGTGGCCATCGAACAAATTAGCTCGGGCAAAGGCGGCCCCGGCCTTTTCGCTGCCGGCCAGGGGATGGCTGCCCAAAAAGCGGCAACCGCGGGGAAGCCCTTGGTCCAAGTCGGCCACAATCGAAAGCTTGGTGCTGCCGGCGTCGGTAATTAAAATTCCCTCGGGACAGTTCATGGCCGCCTTTCGCACGTCTTCGGCAATCCGGCCGACAGGCGTGCAAACGACGACCAATTCGGCCTCGGCTACCCCTTTTTCGATGTCTACGGTGGTGTGATCCACCGCGCCTACCCTGCGTGCCGCCCGGAGACTTTCCTGTCGCCGCCCGATGCCGATAACGCGTTGGGCCAATTTCCGCTGCCGGAGTGCCATGCCGATCGAGCCTCCAATCAGGCCGACACCCACGATAGCCACGGTGGAAAGCGGTTTCATATAATCCGTCCCCTCTCCCTCTGGGAGAGGGTTAGGGTGAGGGCTACTTTTATAAGTCAAAGATAGCCAACATCAGATAGTCAACGTTTAAAACTCAGTGGCCCATTGTAACAAAATCGGCCAAGAAGAAGGCAGGGGGAGGAACCAAACGGGGGGTAGTAGTTAGAAAGTTGTCCCTGCTCATTATTTAGGTGGGACTGCTGTTTAGTTTTTTCTTTTCGGCCCTTGCGAGTCTTCCATGCCGTCGATGTAGCGGCGCAGCCGGTCAAGTTCGTCGGTCACGTGGCGGAGTTTGAGCATATTTTCCACACGTTTGACAAGTTCGAGCTTGTTGACTGGCTTGCTCAGGAAATCGTCGCAGCCCACGGCCACCGCCCGCTCGATGTCGCCCAGTTCATTGAGCGCTGTAACCATGAGGATCATGATGTGCCTGGTGGCCGGGTCTTTTTTGAGGGTTTTACAGACCTCGAAACCGCTGAGTTTGGGCATCATGATGTCCAGCAGGATCAGGTCGGGCTGAAACTGGGCCACTTTGTCCAAGGTATCGCGGCCGTCGACAGCCATGGCGATTTCGCAGTCCATGTCGGTCAGATAGGCCTCCAACAGTTCGACGTTGGTCAGATTGTCGTCGGCGATGAGAATTTTGCTTTTGGGCATGATAGATTCAATTATATATTTGTGATTTTATCATTATTGCCGTCTCCCGGCACAAGTGCCGGGGCTAAACTTATTATTCGCCGGGCACGGGGAATTGTTTGCACAGGTTTTTGACTTCGCCGCGGATACGGGCATGGAGCGATTCGTCGTCCGGGGCCTTGAGGACTTGCAAGAACCATCCGCCGATGGTCCGCATTTCGGCCGTGCCCATGCCGCGTGTGGTCAAGGCCGGCGTGCCGATGCGGATGCCCGAGGGATCCATGGGCTTGCGCTGGTCGAAGGGGATCATGTTTTTGTTGATGGTGATGCCGCAGCGATCAAGTGATGCTTCGGCTTGTTTCCCGCCCAGTCCCAGCACGGTGACGTCGACGAGCATAAGGTGGTTGTCGGTGCCGCCGCTGACCAGTCGCAGGCCGCCGGACAAAAGCGTATCGGCCAAGGTTTTGGCATTATCGACGATCTGCCGGGCGTATTGTTTGAAAGCGGGCGCAAGGGCCTCGCCGAAGCAGACGGCCTTGCCGGCGATGACGTGCATCAGCGGTCCGCCTTGGGTGCCGGGAAATACCGAGCGATCGATGTCCTTGGCATAGACTTCCTTGCACAGGATCATGCCGCCGCGCGGACCGCGTAGCGTCTTGTGCGTGGTGGTGGTGACGAAATCGGACACGGGCATGGGATCGTGGTGCAAGCCGGTTGCCACCAGGCCGGCGTAATGGGCCATGTCGACCATGAGTTTCGCGCCGCACGATCGGGCAATCTCGGCGAACTTGTCGTGCTCCATTTCGCGCGGATAGGCGCTTGCCCCGGCGACGATAAGCTTGGGCTTATGCTCGCGGGCCAGGGCGGCAAGTTGGTCGAAGTCGATGCGGTGCGTATCGGGCCGAACGCCATAGCTGAAGAAGTGATAGTATTTGCCGGAGATGTTCAGTTTCATGCCGTGCGTGAGGTGCCCGCCGTGGGCCAGATCAAGCCCGAGCACGACATCGCCGGGCTCCAAGACGGCGAAATAAACCGCCGTGTTGGCCTGTGCGCCGGAATGGGGCTGGACGTTGACGTGCTCGGCCCCAAAGATTTTTTTCGCCCGATCCCGGGCCAGATCCTCGGCAATATCG
>JBEKIK010000100.1:0-6559 GCA_050011795.1 Thermoguttaceae bacterium
GCCGCTTGTCCCAAGCCAATGCGCGGATAAGAACCGTTTGCCCGGGTCGGATTTGATCGGGCTTAAGTTCCAAAATGTGTTGCCGACTGACGGTGGTGCTGTTTTCAAAGTCGGCCCATTGTTTGACTGTAATCGCCGGACCGCCTGACGCGCCCGGCTGATCGATGCCGCTTGTGCCTTGCTTTTCCTGGGACTGGGCCGCTTCGGCCGAGGTATTTGGGCCTTCTTGATCTTGGATTTTCATTTCCAGGCGAATCCGATCAACCCCGTAATCGTCGCCGGCGCGGATCACTACTGGCACGCTTGCGCCCGGGGCCGAAGTGCTTTGCTGGGGAGGCTTAAGGAGTTCCACGACGGGCGGCTTGTCCGGAATCACCACGATGCGGTTGATCCTCGGGTCCGGATCGCTATGCCCGGCGTCGTTTATAAGATGAACGGTGAAACTGGCGTTTTTCAGAAGCGGCATTTCCACCGCCAGCAGATTGCCATTTTCCTCCACCCGGCCTAAAAGCTGCTTTCCTTCCAGCAGGATATGGCCCCGGGCAATCGTTGTTGTAGGCCGAATTCGCAGTTCGGCCACCGAATACTGCGGGGCCTCGAGGTCCGCGGTTTTTTGCTTAAAAGTCTCGTCCTTGCGTTTAAGATAAGCGGGATAACGGTAAGTGACGCTCACCTCGGCCACGGTCGGCTTTTCGCGGACTTTGATCGTATAAACCGGCGTTTGCGAATCGCCGATTTCCACACGATATTTCACGTTTTTCAGCACCGCGGGCAAGGTGTATTTGTAGCGCCGGCGTTTTTCCTCGCTTACAAGCGGCTGGGACGTTTCTTCTTCGCCCTCCGGTTTGATGTAAATAAAAGTGTCGTATGTCGTGGCTTGCGGGTTCTTGATTTCGGCGATTATTTCCTGGCTGGCGCCGATGAGGATTTCGGTATTTTTGGGCGTTACCTCGATTGCGCCCACTTTGCCCACCGAGGGAACGAACTCCCACGGCGATAGTAGCCTGCCGGCGGACGATCCCCAATTGGGAATGTTTCGCTGGCAAACAATGGCCGCGGCTATGAAAACGCATAGCAAAACCAGCGATTCGGCCAGATCGCGCGGGGTTTGCATACAGTGCCGCAATCGCACCCAGCGCGATTGCCTACCGGCCGCCGCATTGAAGTCGACTTGCTCGGCCTGAGAGGCCGCATGGCGTATCGCCGCTTCGCAAAACGCCGGATCGCCGTTGTTGCGGCTTTCGGACAACTGCACGAGATTGATGAGACTGCTGCCCAGGTCTATAAATTCGGCTTCCACGCGCCGGGCGGTCGCTTCCAGACCGCGCTGGTTCAGCAATAGACGGCGTCCCACGACCCAAAGCGAAAAACCCGTTATCATGAGCCAAATGGTAAACAATGCCGTTAAAACGCCTTGAGATAATCGCAAAAAGGCGTCGCCCAACATGAACACCAGCCATAGGCCAAACGACGTAGATACGGCCAATACGCAGGTGCTTAAAAGCGAAAAAAACCACCATCTGTGCCGACTGGATTCGAGCCGGTGAACCACATTTTCTGCCGCGGGCGACATGTTAGAAGCTAGGGATTGGGGACAGTGAATTATTTAGGGGTGGGCAGTTTACTGCCCACTCAATATTTTTCTCGTTCCTCGTTCCCACGCTCCGGCGTGGGAACGAGTTATTCCTCCGGCCTCCGGCCTACAGCCTTTGGTTTTCATCCTTCCGCCTTCATCCTTTCTAATGCGTCACTGCGAAAACAATGGCGTTTGTGCCGATTTGCAGGGCCGATTCGTCTTTCAAACCGTAACTGTATGGATGCGCGAACTGTTCCCAGCCGTTGCCCAGATCGAATCGGCTGTAAATCACGGCCAATCGGCCGTCGATGCCGATGCCCTCCAGCGGCGGCGCGCTCATGGATCCGAAATCCTCGCGCATGCGAGGAGTGTAATCCACTTGCTTGATGTCGTAATGGCAATGATAAAGCGGATGATCCGGCGGCAGGTTTTCCAAACGTTTCTCCGGCAGCACCTTGGCCATTTCGCGGCGGAAGGCCATGTCGAAGGCTATACGCCCGCAGCACGAATCGGCCAGCAGCAGTCCGCCGGCTTTCAAATAGCGCTGCAATGCCGCCGCTTCTTCCGCGCTCCAAGCGAACTCGTAATGCCCGGTGATGTAAAGCAGCGGATAAGTCGCAGTTTTCGGGTCTTTCAGTCGGATGTTCTCGCGTTTGAACTTGACTTCCAGCGTGGAGTTTTCCTTGGCGAATTTCAACAGGTTGTGCACTCCCGATGGATCGGGATCCCAGTCGCCGTCGTGGATAATCTGGGCAAAAACGAAATCGTCTCGCGTGGGCGCGGCGGCTTCGTGATAAACCTTGGTGGAACTCAAAAAACGACCCAACTGGAATGAACCGAGAATGTATGTTACAAGGTTCGCCCCAACCTCCCGGGCCTGGTCGATGACTACCCGCATGCCCCGGGGATGCTCGTGCCCGTCCCAGCCGCAGGTCAGATCACGGGGCGAAAATATCACGCCCGCGCGGCAGCCGAAATTTATCCCTTCCAGGCACGGGGCCTCGGCAAAGGTCGATCCGTCGCCTTTTTTATAGGTCAGATTGCCCAGTTTGTAATACGAGGCATAGACCGGATCGTCGGGCGTCAATTTTCTAAGCGGCCGGGTGGGGAATATCAACTCGATTTCGCGGCGAAAGGCCTCGACAAAATCGTTCCACCCGCAGCAGGCGTCGGCCACGATCGTGCCGCCGTCCATTACATAACGGGCTATTTTCTGGCGGATGTCGTCGCTCAGCTCGAACTTATTGTGCCCGGCAAACAGCAGGGCCGGCAATTCGCGGGGATCGAAGGAGAAATGTTCAAAATCAGCCTCGATCGCCCGATAATTGATGCCCAGTCTTTGGTTAGTCCATGTCAGCAGGCTTTGCACGTCGGCCGGATCGGTCATCCAGTCGCGATATTGCACCTGCTTGCCGTCCTTGGTGATCCATCGCGAGGCGCCCATGGCCATTTTGCCGATCAAGGCCGGCGGACTAGGCGGGCGCTTCTTTTCGCTCCGCCGTAAGGGCGTGGCCGGCAAAGGCAAGGGAGGGAACGACTCGCCCCCGGTTTGATGCTGCGGCTTTGCCGGCGGGGGCGGGCCGCAATCGATCGGTCCGGAATTGCCATCCGCCGCCCATACAAAACCCGGCAGGCTTAAATTGCCCACGGCGCCGCCCAATGCGGCAGTCACGCCGATTTGCGTGATGAATTTCCGCCGCGATAATTCCCTTTCCGATCTTTCAGACGAGGACATGGCTGAATTCCCTTTTGTTTTTGGGAGTTAAGTTCGCATAATACATTATATACACAATATGTATTTTGGCGCATCAACGGTGTTTAAGTCAATGGTTGAATGTATAATGTCATGTTAATAATGTCGTATGCTCCGTTTAGCCCGGGAGCTTGCTCCCGGAGTCTTTCCACAAATACATACCTTCGGAGGGTGTTTATATGATTAAAATCCTTTCTTGGATCGCTATTACAGCGGGAATGATGCTGGGTAATGTGCGGATTGCTTATGCCCAGGAACCGCCGCCGATCAATCCGTTCGGATTGACAACCACACAGCCGGAAGACGCCGTGCCCGGTTATTTGGAACTTTCCGACGGCTCGATCCACCCCGGCCAAATTTATCTTACTCGAGACAAACGATTGAAAATCGCGGACGAGCAATTGCAACAGCAGCGGGAAATTCCGCTTAGCGCGGTAAAACAAATCGATTGCACAATAAAAAAACAGTGGCTGGAAAAAGAGTGGAAATTCAAGGAATTGGCAAAAGACGAAAAAATGTACACCGGCCGCTCGTATCCCGTCCGGGAATACGAGCACACGATCACGCTCCACGACGGCCGGAAAATCAGCGGCGGTCTTTCGGCAATCGTGTATGTGCAGCCGGCCGATAATAATCCCGCCAAATCCGATGCGTCCCGATCTGAAACGAAAGTCGAGCAATATATTCTCAACAAACGAAACAAAGGCGAAATCGGCCAGGATTTACAGTCCCTGGTTTATGTGAAATCGATTAAACTGGGGAAAGAGGCCTTTGAGGAAGGAAAACAAAAAGCCGCCGAAAATGGAAAGAAAGTCAAAAAGAAATAATTGTGTAATGAAGGAAAATAGATGATAAACTTTTCCCTGGAACAAGGCTCCGGCGTCGCAACGATGCTGGCGGTCGCCGCAGTGGCGATCATCCTGGCCGGGGTATTTTATTGCCGCGCTTTCGCTGCGCTGAAACACCGGCAGCGGCTGATGCTTTTCGCCCTGCGCGCGGCGGCGATTGTGCTCGTTGTGCTGCTTATATTCCGGCCAATCTACAGCTATCAGAAGGAACTTTCCCGGCGGCCTTCGCTGGTGTTTTTGCTCGACCGTTCGGCCTCGATGAGCATCGCCGACGACGCCACCGGCATGACGCGTTTCGACCAGGCCCGGCAGCAGATCGAAAAATGGCGGGATAAGTTGAAAAACAATTTCGATCTGCATTTAATCGCCTTTGCCGAAAACGCCCAACTTATAAAAGACTTCAAAGATTTGGACTCCATCGCTCCGGACGGCCAAGCCACGTCGCTCAGCCGGGCCTTGGAGGCCGCCTCGCAACTTGCCCCAAAGCTCGATATCGAGGCCGTGATCCTGCTTTCCGACGGCATCCACAATTCCGCCCGCAGCCCCCTGGACGTGGCCGGCAAACTGGGTGCGGTCGTGCATTGCGTGGGCGTGGGGGCCAGTTTGCGGAACAATGTATCTTACCGCGACATCCAGGTTACCGGCGTCGATTGTCCGGACCGCTTGTTTTTAAACAATATGGCCCGGCTTACAGGCACGATCGAAGGCATCGGCCTGGCTGGCCGGGTGGTCCAAGTCGAGTTGGAGGAAGACGGGCAAAAAATCGCCGAAAAAGAACTCACCATTCAAGCCGGCGGGAATCCCCAACAAATTTCCTTTGATTTTCGCCCCGCAAACAAGGGCCGGCACGTTTATACCGTCAAAGTGCCCCCGGTTCCCGAAGAAAAAATCGTGCAAAACAACCAGCGGTCGGCCATGGCTTTGGCGGTCGAGCCGGGCATTCGCGTGTTGTATCTCGAAGGCACCTTGCGAACGGAATACGGCGCCCTTGTCGATCGCTTTTTGGCCAAGGATCCCGACGTGGAGTTCTACTCCTTGGTGCAAACCCGCCCGAACGTGTTCTTGAAGCGGACGAATATGACCGACTTGAAAATCAACGTCATCCCCAACGACGCCGAAACCATAAACAAGTTCGACGTGTTTATTATCGGCGATATCGACAGCACGTACATCAAACCGCAACAACAGGAATTGTTCATACGGCGCGTGCGCGAAGGGGCGGGGTTGATCATGCTCGGCGGGTATCACAGCCTGGGGCCGGGCGGATATGCCGACACGCCCTTGGGACGGATTCTGCCGGTCGCGCTGGGCGGCCGCGATATCGGCCAGATTACCGAAGCCTTTTTGCCCGTGCTCACGCCCGAGGGCGCGCGCCACCCCATCTTCGCCAACATTGCCGGCTTTTTTCCAACCCGGCAGGGCAAGCCGAAACTCGCCGGGCTGCCGCTTTTGGACGGCTGCACACGGGTGCAAGGCCCCCGCCCGGGCGCATCGCTTTTGGCCGCGGTTTCCGGCGAATCGGACGCGATGCCGATATTGGCCGTGCAACCGGTCGAAAAGGGCCGTACTGCCGTATTCACCGGCGATACCACGCGAAAATGGCAACAAGGGCCCAGGGCATTGGATCAGGATTCGCCTTTTTTGCGATTCTGGGGTCAGACGGTCCGCTGGCTGGCCGGGCGCAGCGAGGCGGTGGAAGCTGGTTCCGGTGTTGACGTCAGCCTCGATAAAGGCTACTACGAGCCTGATGAACCGGTGCAAATTTCAGCCACGGTCCGCGACAAGGACGGACAAGGCGCAAACAACGCCAAGGTAACGGTCAAGATCCAAAATCCAGCTGGGCAGTCCGATCAGGTCGCCCTTTCGCCCCTGCCCGGTCCGGCAGGGCATTACGGCGGCACATTTGACCCGAAGGCGGCGGGCAATTATCAGTTTTCAGTCCAGGCGCGACTGGGCGAATCGACTATTTCCAGCGGGAAAATCGCCTTTGAAGTCGGCCGGCCCGATCTGGAATTCGAAAAACTCGATCTGGACGATAAAATGCTCGCCCGCATCGCCGCCGACGCAAAAGGCCGATACTTCCACATTACCACGGCCGACCTGCTACTGAATCAACTCGACCGCTCACGGCGCAAACGTAGCGAATACGTCGAACGCCCCCTCTATTCCGCCCCATTGTTTTGGACCCTATTTGTCGGCGTTTTAACGGCGGAATGGATACTGAGAAGGAAATATCAACTTCGATAACAAATAATTTTCCCCTTTTCCCCCTTTCCCCTTTTTCCTTATTACACTTTTTTATAAAGTAAAATGAGCCCCCAGACGAGTTATCGATATTTGGAACCGACGGCGTTGGCCCGGGTGAAAAACCTCGCGGTTGTG
>JBEKIK010000101.1:0-6455 GCA_050011795.1 Thermoguttaceae bacterium
ACCTAAGCCTTTCGGCCGCGGACTGAACGACTTGCGTAAGTTCATCGGCGATTTGTATCATGGAATTGCTCCGATTTAGTGAGATTATTTACATTGGCCCCCGGTGTATTCACGGGGTGTTATAGTGTTATTGTGATTGAGGCGCCGACGAAGCGTCATCTTTCGGTTTATCTTCCAGGCCCAATTGCACCATGCGGCGATACAGCCGGGGCCGGGTCAGGCCCAGCAATCGGGCGGCTTTGGCTTTGTTTCCTTTCGATCGGGCCAGGGCGCGGCGGATCAACTCGCGCTCCACTCGGCCCAGATATTCATCCAGCACGATCTTCTCTTCCGGCCTCCTCGGATAGGCCGCCGCTTGTGCGGCTAGGTGCAGCCGCTCGGGCAGATCGTCCACGCCAATTTCATGACCGGCGGCATGACGGTGGGCCTCGGCCGCCATTTCCATCAGTTCATCAAGATTACCCGGCCACGAATAGCAGTAGAGTTGATCCAGCGCCTCCTGTGTGAAACCGCCGACCTGTTTAGCACCCCGGGCATTACATTCTTCCAAGAACGCCTGTGCCAAAAGCGGCAGGTCTTCCCGGCGATCAATAAGCGGCGGCAAAACAATCGTTATCGTGCTTAGAATCGCTGCCAGATCCCCGCGGAACTGACCCCGGGCGCTCAGTTCGGTCAAGGCAATCCTTGCCGTGGAAATCAAGCGGAAGGAGAAGGGTTTCCTGGTTAAAAAAACGGCCAACTCCATCTGCAATTCGGCGGAAATTTCATCCACGTGATTTAACAATATGCTCGTTTGCCGGTTTTTTTCGCCAGGAGGGTTCGCCCGGGCAAGTGCGGCCAGGGTCGATAAAATTAAATCTCCCGCCACTAGGGAACAGTCCAAAGGAATCAATCCTCCGGCCGGGGGCGTTGCCGTATGATCCAAAGGGCTTGCGTAATGAATGGCCGCGGCCAGGTGTTGACGCCCGCTGCCCGGAGGTCCGACCAAAAGCACGCTGAACCTGCCGGCCTCCGCCAACTCGACTTGGCGCCGGGCCAGAAGCATGGCCGGACATGCACCTACCAGTCGATCGGTTCGAAGTCGTCCGGCCGCCTCTTGCCGAAAACGGCGGATCGCCTCGTGCAACTCGATGCCCCGAGGTTCATCGCCGGTTTCATAATCCAAGGCTGAAATATCCTCCGGCAAATCAACCGTGTCCACAACCGCAACCACGCCGATCATGTCTCCAGGAGACGATCCCAAGGGATGAAACCGCGCACGCCGCCGCCGCATTCGACTGTCTTCGCCGTAATAAGAAACAATGGCCGAAACCTCCTGACCTGCAATCACCCCCGGCGGAGGACACAGTCCGGCCGCAACCGTTTCGGGGGTAAAAACCTCGGTTGGGATATGATACAGGCATTTTGCTCCAGGCAGTTGCTCGGCAATTGGCCCCAGCCAATTACTACACTCCTGATTGAGGAAAACAATCGTCAAATCATCATCCAATACATAAACCGGGTGCGGGGCCGCATCGAGCAGCCGAGCAAGCGTCTTTGCATGGATCTGTTTGGTAGCCATCAAATATCTGTTTGCAAATAATGGTGTAAGAAAAGGGAAAATTGGAAAAAGAGAAAAAAAATCTATTTAAAATCAAAAAATATGGATAAATATCTTCTCTATTCTATCCTTTTTGCCCCTTTCCACTTTACTCAACGGCTTAATGTTGTCATTAATTAACACGAAATTTGAAATAGTCTTTTGCCGGGGTGACATATAGTTGTCATTGGCGATGGTAATAATACCGTAATAATTCAACGATGTGGATAGTGCCGTTTCGAAAAAAACTCATCACCGCTTCGGGCTATTAGAGTTGGGGCAGGCTGGAGCGGTGTTTTTTTGTAAATTACTCAAAATCTAAATGCTTAATCCGTAAATGGGCTTACATGAAAGGGTTTACGGAATTCTCCTAATTTCTAAGGTTTTCTCGATTTTTGGGGCCTGGGATATTATCGGCCGGGCTTGATTCGATGCTTTTACCAGCGGACTGGGGTAAAAACCGATAAACACCGTCACTAAGGCGCATGCCACTGCGGCCGTCCAGACGCCAAATCCCCCCTCCGCTTTAGGCGCGGCCGAGGGCGCACGAAAATACATAACGCCCACAATGCGCAAATAATAACCCGCCGAAATCGCCGCGTTCAGTACGCCGACTATAGCCAGGCCCGTAAACCACAGCCGCAAGTTCTGTCCTGCTCCGTCAAATACACTCAGGGCGCTTCCGAATATCTGAAGTTTACCCCAAAAACCCGCCAATGGCGGGATGCCGGTAAGGCTGAACATGAATACCGCCATCATCGCTGCGGCAGCCGGCCGGGTACTACCCAGTCCCGAAAGTTCGTCCATGCTTTCTATTCGCCGCGATGGTTGACCGAGTAATTCCAGCACCGCAAAGGTGCCTAGAGTAGCAATCGCATAAACGCACAAATAGAACAACATCGCCTCAATTCCATACCAGGGGCCCGGCGATGGATCGTTTCTCACAGCCAAGGCCGCGGCAAGTCCGATCAGCAAATACCCGGCATGGGCAATCGAGGAATAAGCCATCATCCGGCGGGGATTGTCCTGCCACAGGGCCATGGTATTTCCCAGGGTCATGGTCAGTATTGACACGGCCATGGTAATTTGCCAGGCGAATGGTCCCATATTGGACATGGCCGCCCAAACCAATCGCACCAAAACGGCCAGGCCGGCCGCCTTGGGGATGACCGACAGCAATGCGGCATTCGAATTGGTTGTGCCTTGATAAACGTCGGGAGCGTAAAAATGAAACGGCACGGCCGCCAGCCGAAAACACAGTCCGGCAAAAGTTAGCGCCAAGGCCAGTTTGGCAAGGTTGTCAAAACCCTTGGGCATGTCCGGCAGGCTTGCCAGCGCGATCCGAATGCCGTGTAGATTCATCGTGCCGGCAATGCCATAAACAAAACTGAATCCGTAAAGCAGTATGGCCGAGGCCAGCACGCTTAAAAAGAAGTATTTTGCGGCTGATTCCTGGCATCCGACGTCGCCCGGGCCAAGATACAGCAAGATGTAGGTGGGAATTGATATCAATTCCAAAGCAATAAACAATAGTATGAGGTCGTTGGCTGAAACGACCAGCATTCCGCCCGCGATGGCCAGCAACAGCGATCCGATTGCCTCCGGCGTCCCGCCTTTAATCAGCGGCTGGAAATTCAGTAAAACCAACACCAGTCCCGACGCCAGAATTAGCCAGCGGAGGTAAAGACTAAAACCGTCGCTTTGTAAAACGCCGCTGTCTGCTACACCATTTTGCCTGCCCAAACAGATCATAGCCAAGACGATTCCTGCCAAAGCCGTCCAACCCCATGCCTTTTGCGTTTGCAAAAACGCTCCCGCAATGTAAATCAACACCGCCGCGGCAATGAGCACGATCTCCGGCAGCAGAAAATAAATCGTGGACATGGTCATGGCAAGGCGGCCGGCGCTAGGGGACCGAAAAAAGTAAAGGATGAAGGATGAAGGATGAAGGATGAAAAAACTGGCGGGGAACAGCCGCCGGCGAGAATAAACTCAAAGGGCTGAATGAAAGAAGTAGGGTGCGTGAAACGCACCGCAATGTGTGGTGTAGGGTGCGTTTCACGCACCCTACATAAATTCATAACCTCTCCGTACTCCGTACCGAGTGCCGAATGTTGAATTCTGATATCTAACCCCTGACCCCTGAACTCCGAATCCTGAACCCTGAACCCTGAACCCTGCCCCCTTACTTCGGCCGCTTCTATCATGCCGGAAGTAAGATTTTTAAGTGTGGGACTCATGCGATCCAGGAAGAATCGAGGTTGCAGTCCGATCCATACAATGAATATCACGAGCGAGGATAGGGCGAATATTTCGCGTAAGCAAAGATCGCGGACGGGTTCGCGCGGGCCATCGGTTTTTGGTTCCTTAAGCGGCCCGTAAAACACACGCTGGATCAACCACAACATGTACCAAGCCCCCAAAACCACGCCCGAAACGGCCAGTACGGCAATCACGCGATATTGCCAGGCATAAAAAGGCGACGCTTCGGTCCAACCGCGCTGGAACATGCCCAAGAGCAGCAAAAATTCCCCCACGAATCCGTTCAGCCCGGGCAGGCCGATGCTGGAAAGCGTCAGCACGATCATAAAGAAACTGAGCACGGGCAGCTTGCGCGATAATCCGCCAAGATCGGCAATCCGCCGCGTGTGATATCGTTCGTAAATCATGCCCGCAATGGCGAACAATCCGCCGGTCGACAGCCCGTGGTTAATCATTTGCAGTGTTCCGCCCTCGATACCTAATTGATTGGCGGAAAACAACCCGATCATGCAAAATCCCATGTGCCCGATGCTGGAATAGGCGATCAACCGCTTGATATCCTGTTGAGCCAAGGCGACCAGGGAACCATAAATAACGCCCGCCAACGCCAACCAAAGCACAAAGGGCATGAAGCAGGCCGAGGCATAAGGCAGCATCGACAGGTTGAATCGCACGAACCCGTAGGCCCCAATCTTAAGTAGCACTCCTGCCAGGATTACGCTCCCGGCCGTGGGCGCCTC
The DNA here is from genome assembly GCA_050011795.1 of Thermoguttaceae bacterium. Lineage (GTDB taxonomy): Bacteria > Planctomycetota > Planctomycetia > Pirellulales > Thermoguttaceae > JBEKIK01. The sequence continues at coordinate 4,582 of JBEKIK010000101.1, forward strand.
GACGTGAGCCAGCGGCAGCCAGGTGTGCAACGGGACCAGTGGCACTTTGACGGCGAATCCGGCAAACAGCGCCAAGAATATCCACGTCTGCACCGCTTGATCCATGGGCCGGATTGCCAAACTGCTAGTTAATGCGGGAATAGAGAATGTCATTTTCCATGTCGCCGGGTCGCCGATGGGGTGATAGTAATCCCAAAGAACTATCGCCAGAAGGCCTAAAAAAGTCAGCACGCTTCCGGCGAAAGTGAAGATGAAAAACTTGATCGCCGCATATCTACGCCGTTGGTGTCCCCAAATGCCGATGATGAAAAACAATGGAATCAGCGTGAACTCGAAGAACACGTAAAAAAGAATAATGTCCCGGGCGGTGAATACGCCCAACATGCCGGTTTCGAGAATCAATAGCAACCGATAGTATAGCGAGGCCTGCTCGGCAATGGCTTCCCAACCGGCCAATATCGCCACAATCATTAAAAGCGCGGTCAGGCCAAAGAGCCACAGGCTTAAACCATCCAAGGCAATGCTAAAACGGATGTCGATACTCTGTACGCCGAACCAAGAAAGGTCGGTCTTGGCAAAAGGTTCGGCCCCGCCCGGATAGCGGTAAATCAATACGGCGGCGACGGCAAACGTCAACAGCGCCGCGATCAGAGCGTACAACCGCGACCGCTCGCGCCTTTTCGGCAGCAGCAACGCCACGATCAACGGAAAGAACACCGCCGTTAACAATAAGCAATTGGGATTCGGCATTTATTTACATTCCATAAAGCCGCGACGGGCACCAACCGAAGGTTGGTCGGTCGCGATTCCCATAATTACACTGCGAAACCGCAAGCGGTTCCAATTATTCCATTGTGAAACCGCAAACGGTTTTCTTTACATCAACAATACGATCATCAATACCAAAACTCCCAAAACCATTGCCAGGGCGTAAAACTGGATCAGTCCGCCCTGCAACGGCCGCAATAATAAACCAATCAACTTCGGCAAAAATCCGATTATATCGACCGTTAGATCGATAATATTATGATCGAACCAAGCGCAAAACCGTGCAAATACCTCAAGCGGCCGAACAACGAGCACAAAGTATAGCGGATCGAAAAAGAATTTCCCGTAAGAAAGCCGATACAAACCGACCAAATCCAAAGCCGAGGTTATCTTTTCGACCATAAGCCGCCTGCCGATATATAACAAAGTTGTAAATAACAATCCGCTCAGCACCAAAACCATACTCTTAACACCAATAGAATTGTGCAGTTCTTCCCGGGCGGCGTTATGTACCTCATTGCCCAAGAAAGCCAGTGACGGAGTGCGGGCAAGCATATCGCTCAGAACGTGCGACCATTCCAGCCATGCCCCTACGATCAACGATCCTATGGCAAGAATTATCATCGGCGCGGCCATCGAAGGTGAAGACTCGTGCGCGTGCGCGCCTACCTCTTCAGGCACTTTCTCTTTGCCGTAAAACGTAATGATAAACGGCCGGAATGTATACACAACCATCAACAGGATTCCTAATAACGTGGTCCAGAAGAAGAATTGATAAACGGGATCTATCATTCCCGGCTGCGATTTTTCCGCCAAGGCCAGCAAAATGGCGTCCTTGCTCCAAAATCCGGCAAACGGACAGAAGCCTATCAATGCCAAAGCGCCGAACAGGAACGTCCAATGCGTAACGGGCAGGCGACGCCGCAGGCCGCCTAAACGCCGGATGTCGATCACTCCGCCCATGGCGTGCATTACGCTCCCGGCTGCCAAGAACAGCAGGGCCTTAAAAAACGCATGAGTAACCAAGTGAAACATGCCCGCGGTCGCTCCTATCAGTGTGCCCGTGCCCATGGCCAAAAACATATAGCCCAAGTGGCTGACGGTCG
>JBEKIK010000102.1:0-6444 GCA_050011795.1 Thermoguttaceae bacterium
GATAAAGACGCGATTGAAATTTCCAAAAAATACTCCTTGCTCGCCAGCCCGGAAGCGGATAAACCCAACCGTTTTGAGATGACCGGAGAAGGACAATTCACTTTCGACTTGACCGAAGGAGTCATTAAGTCGTTTTCGATGAAATATGAATGTCGGGAGAACGAGAAGAACGTGACCCGAAAGTACCCTATCGCTTTGACGTATCGTTTGCTCTCGCCCGAGGAATTGGCGGAGCAGAAAAAAAAGGCCGAGGAAGCCCGGGCGGCGGCGGCAAAAGCCGCGGAGCCGAAAAGCTTCGACCCCGGCGAACGGGGGCGTTTGCTGAGAGAACTGAAATCCACCGACACCAATCGCATTAAAACCGCGGCCGATCGCCTTGCCAAAGCGCCCGTGGATGATCATCCCGCGGATATTTCCAAAGCCCTTGCCCTATTACTGCGTCATTCGGACGAAGGGGTTCAACAATCGGCGGCCAAGGCGCTCGTGGTTTGGGCCACACCCGAGGCCGAAAACGCGCTAATCAAGGCCAGCCAGTCGGAAAACGTTTTTCTGCGCAACCCCGCGATCGAAGCCCTCGGAAATTTGAAATCGGCCAAAGCCGCCGAGGCCGTGGCTGCACAAATGTACCGGCAAAACAGTCGCCGGGAAGCGTCAAAGGCCCTTAAAGCCATGGGACCGATCGCCGAAGACGCGACAATCGACTGCCTGAATGATCGGGATATGTGGGTCCGCGCCGAATCATGTTTGGTCCTGCAAGAAATCGGCGGAAAAAAGAGTTTGCAGGCTTTGCGAGACATGTCTTTAAAACTTGTCGGTAATGCGCCGAGGGAGGCCTCAAAAGCCATCTCCGCCATCGAACTGCGATTGGAATCCGAACCGGATGCCGCCGCCGCGCAGGAAGATGCGAAAGCCAAACCGGCGAATCCGGCCGGTTCCACGTCGGCGGAACCTTCGGCTGGACTGCGAATCTGGCACGACGCCAGCAGCACATTCTCAGTGGAAGCGGTCATGCTTTCGCAGCAAGACGGCAATGTCGTACTCCAAAAGAAAGACGGGAAAACGGTCCGCGTTGCCATTGAAAAACTTTCCCCCGCCGATAAAAAATACGTCGCCGAACACGCCGATGATACCCCAAGCAAAGCGGAAAATCCTTTTCAATAAAAATGAGGATTTGACAAACGACATCGCCTCCCATATAATGTATCTGCCATGGCAATCACTGAGCACATTATCAGCGCCGAAGAACTTTTCCAGACGCCGAATCCCGGCCGATGCGAGTTAGTGCGCGGAGAATTGGTTATGATGACACCCGCCGGATTCAAACACGGCAAGATTATCGTAAATATTACTTATTTTTTGGAACAATTCGTCAGGGCCACAAAAATGGGCGTGATTACCGGTGCGGAAACCGGATTTATTATCCACCGCGATCCTGATACCGTTCGTGCCCCGGATGTCGCCTTTATTCGGGCGGACCGGCTGCCGGAGAAACTACCGCAAGGCTTTTTCGACGGCCCGCCCGATCTTGCCGTCGAGGTCCTATCGCCAAACGATCGGGCAAGCGAAGTGCAGGCGAAAATCCACGATTGGCTCGACGCCGACTGCCGCGCAATTTGGATCGTCGATCCCGCGACAAAATCGGTGACCGTCTATCAAAGTTCCAACGACATCGTCGTACTGAATACCTCCGACAGGCTCACCGATGCCCAACTTCTACCGGGCTTTTCTGTGTCGGTAAGCGAGATTTTTGAGTAACTTTCTGAAGCCAATAAAGGACAAATCGTTGCTTGCAACGATATAATCCCTTACCTCCCATACGGCTTCGTTGAATTTCATTTGGCATTGTGATTATGGATTTTCTTTAAATACATCACCGGGTGGCTTGACGCCCATCCATGAGTGGGTATTATTAATATGAAAAGCGAATTTTTTAATAAAGTTATATATTAATGGATTTATCCATGAATAATGAAAAATTGCAGACTCTATTTGAATCTGTGGCGGATCTTTATTTTCAAGAATGGCCGCACAAGGAATGGCAGGTTGTTTTCGAGGACTTAAAAGCCATAGACGGAATGTGTATATGCCCTAAGAAAACCATCAAAATTAAACGAAGGCTTTCAAAAAATGATGAAATCACGAAGGTCACGATCATTCATGAAATTGCACATGCCGTGGCTAGTGATCAACACGATGACGTATGGCGCAACGAAATTCTACGCACCGCAGAAGTTGCCCGAAAAAAAGGAGATCGTTGTATGGTTAAATTATTAAAAGGCGAGGCTAAACATGTTAGCTTATTCGATTCAGAGGAAAACTTTTATACATTCATCGAGGAACAAGCCACAAGGTTTCCAGGAATAAGATTCGAAACAATACTGAGTAAAATTTCAGAAGGTACAAATTATAATCCAAAGGAAATAACACAGAAATTCCCAGAAGCCAGAAAACGATATAATGAACGTCGGGCGATAATTAGGACTGTAGGTTATGTTTCAGAATGACATCTGTTTTAATCATAGAGGAGATGTGATGCTTGATGCAGCATATTTTAAGGAACATTTAAACAAGCAAGTATGTGATCTTGGATTTGGGGCCTGTTCTGTCTCAATTCATCTAACCGATGGGTCAAGTTTTATAATTAAGCAAATTGATCCCAATGGAGTACATAGTGGATATGTCCTTCTTGAAGTATTCCCACTGGAGGGAATAACCAAGGAAAGCAAGGAAAAGAGAAAGAAACCGGACGGAACAAATGAAGTATTTTTTGACAGGGTTGCTATACCATATGAGTATATCACACGTGTTTTTTTGACCGTGATTGTACCGGAGTCTCAAAAAGAACATCATTTCATTGGATTTTCAAACCCACAACAAGTCCAATAGTGTGTGCATAAGAATAAAATCTTTGTGATATGTTTGATTCTTTATTTACTGATTCTGGAGAGATTTGTAAGTGCACAAGTCCAAACCTAAAAATGATGAAATAATTTATCGCGTCTTGCCGCGGCAGGCGGGGGAAACTGTTGGGGCGGCGCTGAGGCAGTGGCTGCCGGGTGAGTCGTGGTCACAGGTGCGCAAGCTGATCGAGTCGCGGCGGGTGATGCTTAGCGGGAATCTTTGCGTCGATCCGGCCCGGCGGCTGAAATTGCAGGACGTGGTGAAAATCCTGCCGCGGCCCATGGCCGCGCCGCCCGGCGAAGCCGATATTCACATTCATTATTTGGACTCCCATCTGGCGGTTGTGGAAAAACCGGCGGGAATCACTTCCACGCGGCACAAAGAAGAAAAAAATTGGCCAAAACGCAGAAAACAAATTCAGCCGACGCTCGATGAAATTCTACCGGCCGTGATCGCCAAGCAGGAAGGCCGGCGGACGAAAAGCAGACTGCCGCCGGTCAGCGCGGTGCATCGTCTGGATCGCGATACCAGCGGAGTGATGGTCTTCGCACGAACCCCTGTCGCTCAAAAGCATCTGGAGCAGCAGTTCCGCAAGCACACGACCGGGCGGCGTTATTTGGTAATAGTAAATGGCCATGTCAAGGAGCAGACCATCGAATCGAGCTTGGTTCGCGACCGTGGCGACGGCATCCGGGGCAGCACTACCTTGCCCAAAGCCGGTAAACTTTCCATTACCCACGTAAGACCGATAGAGAAATTAGGCAATTACACCCTTGTGGAATGTCGGCCCGAGACGGGCCGTACGCATCAAATCCGCATCCACCTGGCCGAGATCGGTCATCCGCTTTGCGGCGAAAAGATTTACTTGCAGCCGTTATTCCGCCAGCCGCTTAAAGACACAAGCGGGGCCCCGCGATTGGCCCTATGTGCGGTGGAGCTTACGTTTCAGCATCCCATCACTGGGGAAACGATGCATTTTGAGTCGCCTTTGCCGGCCGATCTGAAGACGTTTATCAAGACTCTGCGAAAAGGCGGGTAAGGTGTAAGCTAATGACACGAGAAGTGGACTAAAATTAGCATGTCTATCTATACAATCCGTATTTCCCAACTTATCCATACTTCCGTTTTATTCCTTAAAACTGCTTGTCTATTTTGAAATCTAGAATTTTAGGGCCATCGCCACTTCCGTTAAGAGCGGTACGATCGGTCGAATCGTTAAGATCGGAGAAAGACTTTAAAGTCCACCCCTGTTTAGATTCGAAGAACAATTTCGGAAGGCTTGTTTCGCGATAGAGTAATTGTATTAGTTTTGTCGCGGATACAGGCCGCAGGGGGGAACCTGCCTAGAATGCCATGCTATAACAGTCCGCCGCATACTCTCCAGGGTGGTCTGTTTTCTAGTCACGCCCCTTTTTGCCAGTAGTTTGCCGGGGAAGTTATGTCAGGAGTTAGAGGGAATCGAAATAGGTTGGTTAGAACGCACCTTCTCTATTTTACGGATTTTCTCTGGCTTCCGGATGCCCCGGTTGCCGATGTAGTAATTACGGCAGGGGTCAGAAGGAACTGAACCAGAGCCAAGAAAGCGAATTACGGAAAGCCCCGACCCAGATGCCTGCGGACAATCGGCTGCCTCACGCGGTCGATAAAGCAAGGAACGCCAGGTGGCGCAGACCGCGGGTAAAGGGGCTAAATAATCCTGAAAGGATGTAAGGTCCTTTTGGGATCAAACCCAAACCAATGTGAATAATATAAATCGGAGAGCCTGCGATGAAGGTCTTCACCACTGGTCAGGTCGCCAAAATTTGTAAGGTGGCCCCGCGCACCGTCAGTAAATGGTTCGACTCGGGCCGGCTGAAGGGGTACCGCATCCCCGGATCACAAGACCGACGCATTCCACGGGAATACCTGATCAAGTTCCTTAAGGAACATGGAATGCCCCTGGGAGATTTGGAAGACGAAGCAATGGCGAAAGTGCTGATCGTCGCCCAAGACCAGGTATTGATCGAGAATCTGAAGCGAGAACTTCCCCTCGACCGGTCGTTCAAAGTGGCGGTGGCTGCAAGTGGTTTCGACGCCGGGATTCAAGCCGAAAGCTTCCACCCCGACTGCATTATCGTCGATTTCTCGATCGGCCGCACCGAAGCGTTGCAGATTTGCCAAAATCTGCGCCGCAACGGCGAGTTTTCGGAAGTGATCCTGATTGCCCTATTGCCCGACGACGGCAGCTCCACGAGCTTCGATCGTTCGAGCATCAACGAGACGTTCAAGAAGCCGTTCGACGCCGCGCTTTTAGCCGAGCGCTTGCGAACGCTGATTGGCGCCAAAAAAGAACTCGTTTAAGGCCGCCTCTTGCCGGAAGCGTCCTTTTAAGAGACCATATCCCAGTCGCCGATTCCAATTAACCCGTCGCGGTATAGACCCCCGCGACGGATAATTTTTTCTTGGCAATGCAATAATCGGCCTCGAAAAGTCCCCTGGAAACCTGTATAATCCTTATTATGGGCAACCCACTCGATGATATAAGAATAGACCGTACGGCTATTCATGTGTATGAGCTCGGCAAGGAGCCGAAGGACTGTGAGTACTGGCTCACAAAGCCGCCGGAGGAGCGTTGGTCGGCTATGGAGCTTCTGAGAATAATGAATTATGGCTACGATTCAACTAGCGCCAGACTTCAAAGACTTCTTAAAGTTGTTGAACGAGGAGAAGGTTGAATATCTTTTGGTCGGTGGATATGCGGTCGGTTTTCACGGATATCCTCGGGCGACAAAAGATATGGATATCTGGGTGGCCGTAAATCCTGAAAATGCCGAACGTCTTGTCCGTGTTTTTCACCGTTTCGGTTTCTCTCCGAAAAGCATCTCTCTTACCTCATTTCTAAATGAAAAAAAGGTAATCGAGATAGGCATCGAACCGGTTCGCATAGACGTCATTATGGGCATCTCGGGCGTCAGTTTTTCTGAATGTTACGCTAAAAGAGTGAACTTTCTCTATGAGGGAATTAATATCAATCTCATTGATCTTGAGCACATAAAGGCTATCAAGCGCGCCACCGGTCGATTGCGCGATCTGGCCGATGTTGAAGAACTGCCCTGATTCCTATTTTATTACCTTGTCAATTGCGTTCTGACATCTCCCATGGTTCCACCACAGTACGGTTTTTCTAAAATCCTCCTAAAAATAAATGACAATTGAGGGCGGGAGAGTAAGATGAGTAGAAATAAACTTTCTATTACTGGGTAGATTAGATGAGGCAGCGTTTATTGGAACCGTGATATTATTTGCGGACTATTCGCAAAACATTATCACTGGGTCCTTCTTGTTGATGAGCCTTTCGTGAAAGGCTTTTCCTTGATTTCGTTTTGCGTGTGAGGGCGCGCGCATAGTAATAGAAAATAAAGCATTGCCCAAGTATCCAATCATCTATTGATCTTTTCCTAGCTAATGAACCATAAGACGTGGCTATGCGTATAGTATTGTATGAGAAAGCACGGAAGCGCAGCCGAGTTGGAGACTCGCCGTCGGCTAGCCGGACAACTCCTG
>JBEKIK010000103.1:0-6426 GCA_050011795.1 Thermoguttaceae bacterium
TGGAACCGGAGCAGGGGCACACGCATTCCGTCTCGATTGAGAAAGACGGGGATAAGACGGTCTACAAGGTGGGGCCGGAACAAGGGATGTTGATGGCCCGGGTGCCGATTTATGGCAAGTTGTCGTTTCGCGACCGAGCCGGGCAGCCGGCCGAAAAAGGTGTCAGCGTGGGCAAGGAATGGACCTACCGCAGTTATTTTGAAGGAGGCACTCTGGCCGCCGCCGTGTGGACGTTTTCCGGCATCACCCCTGAGGCCTTTCCCGACGGTTTGCCCGTCGAGTTGAATATCAGCGTTTATCGCACTTACACGGGCGCGATTACAAAGGGCATTCCCGGCAGTCTGTCGCTGCGCAATCCGAAGACCGGGAAAACGGTTGAAGTCAGGATTTTTTCGGCCAAGGACTATGTACTCGACTCGCAGTTCATTCCCCGCCGGATAATCAGTCCCAAGGGTGAAAAGCTCGACCTGTTCAAAGACTTCGTGGACGACAAGGGGGAAGTGGAGGTTTGGCTGCGCAGCGTCGCTCCGGCCCAATACTTCGGCGCGGCCCAGGCCGACATGTATCTGCGTGCTCCCGACGGCTACTTCACGTTAAATTTCATCAAGGGATATATCGGCATCTGGTTGCAGATGTCGTTGCTGGTGGGCGTAGGCGTGCTGTTCAGCACGTTTTTGAGCGGCCCGGTGGCCATACTCGCCACGGTGGGCGTGATGCTGGGGGGCTTCTTTCACCAGTTCCTTTATGAAGTAGCCTTCCAGCAAACCATGACCGGCGGAAAAGTCTTCGGCGGGGGACCGTTCGAATCGATGCTGCGCATGATTACCCAGGACAGCATTACCATGGAATTGGAACCCAATTTGCGGACCATGGCGGTTCAGACGCTGGACAGGCTTGCCGAGCCGCTGATGCGCGTGGCCGTGATGCTGGTCCCCGATTTCGGCCGCTTCAGCTTTTCCGACTACGTGGCCTATGGTTTTAACATACCCGGCGACCAGATCCTGAAATATACATTCCGCATGTTGGCCTTTGTCATTCCGGTGTTCGTGGCCGCGCTGTTTTGCTTGAAAACGCGGGAGGTTGCCCAATGAATCCGCGCATAATGTTTTTGCGAAAAATCGTATACCTGGCGGCGATCGGCGTGCTTTTGGGATTATTATATCTTTTCGGGCATCCGTCGACCGTCGATGCGCCCGGCCAAAAAGGCTCGCCCGGCGGCATTTTGGCTCAAGCCCGCCAGCGCTTTGGGCTGAGCCAGACGCAATTGGGCCAGATCGATCCGACAAGTGAAACCATAAAGCTGGCCACGTTCGGCCTGCGCGGCGTGGCCGCGCTGGTGCTCTGGGAAAAAGCCAACGATTACAAAATGAAAGAGGATTGGGCCAATTTCGCCGCCACGCTCAATCAAATCATCAAGGTGCAGCCGCACTTCATTTCGGTGTGGATCCACCAGGCTTGGAACATGTCGTATAACACGTCGGTGGAGTTCGACGATTACCGCGAGCGGTATCGCTGGGTCATCAAGGGCATCGATTTTTTGAAAAAGGGCATCGAATACAACCAATACGAGCCGAGATTGGTTTGGGAAACCGGCTGGACGATCGCGCAAAAAATCGGACGCTCCGACGAGCACAAGTATTATCGCCGCCTGTTCAAGGCCGACGACGAATTCCACCAATTCCGGCCCCTGGCCTTGCGCGATAATTGGCTGGTGGGCAAGGAGTGGTTTATCGAGGCGATAAAGCTGGCCGACAGCATCGGCACGGGCATAGGGGGGAAAAGCCCCTTGATTTATCTTTCCGACCCGCCCATGTCGCAAATAAATTATTCCGAGGCCATTGAAAAAGAAGGCATTTTCGGCGAGGTTGCCCGGCGGGCTTGGAAAACCGCCGCCGCCGAATGGCATCAATACGGCTCGATCCCCATCCCCAGCAGCTACGGGGTTGATCTATATCTCAACGACAAAGAAAAGGAAGATGAACTAGCGAAAAAGCTCGTCGCGGAGCTCGACGCCTTGCAGCCCGGACTGCGCGAGGAAATACGCGCGAAAAAACGAGGACAATTAACCAAAGAGCAACTCGAGGCTTATGAAACTCCCGCCGAAAAACGCAGCGACGAACAAGTTAAACTGTCTTACGAGGCCGAGGAAAGGCTCCAAGTCACCCATGAAGACGTGGCCCGGCAAATCAAAGGCGCCCAGCACGCCAAGGCCAAAAAACTGGCTGAAGAAGCCACAATACACGAGAAAATGGCCTCGTACATCAGCGGTTACCGCGAAACGGTGAATTTTTTGTATTGGCAGCTTTGTGCACAATTGGAACAAAGCGACGAAGCCTTAAACGCCCGAAAATTCATCTATCAGGGCGACCAGGCCTTTCGCGACGGCGACCTGACCGCCGCCAAAACCGCCTACGATCAGGGCTTGGCCTTATGGCGAAAAGTGCTCGACAAATTCCCCACCCTCATAGAATATGAAATTACGGGCAGCGACTTTATGGACATCGTTAAGCAATACCAACGCATTCTCAAACAACTCGACGAGCCGTTTCCCGAAAAGTTCCCTCTCCAAGACATCGTCGATCGCTACGGCAAAAATTAGGGCGCTTGCCAATAGGGGTGCGGACAAGCACTATAGACAGGCTTATTAAAACTACTTACCCAGCAGATGGTAGTTATCGTAGATTATGTATCCGACCATGAATATAACCCACGCGGTCCAGCCCACGGCCGACACATAAACGTACCAGGGGCTGGGATAGGCGATATATGCCAAAAAAGCCTTCTTAAACATGTTCTCTCCTTCCGAATCATGGCGGTGAATATGACCATACTATTATACATCACCCTGCAATTGTATATAAATGTAAAAATCATGTCAAGCAATGAATGAGTTCGAATTACGCTTGCAACAGCCGGATCAGATTTAAAAATGACTTTTTCGATGGTGGCCGAATTGACATGTCCGGCGCGATATTCGATGATTTGTTCGTCTGCCGTAAAAATCCGATTTGGGCGGATTGAACTGATTTTTTTGAGTGAGCCGGTTTGGAAATCGGACGCCTCCAATTGAATGGCGTAACTGTCTCGAACCGATTGACTGGTGATCTGGCAGAGAAGCAAGGCATTGCCTCCGGTATCGGCCAAAACCAACGCCGGCCTGCGTTTATAGTTGCTCAAATCAGAAAAAGGAAATGGCAGAACGACAACATCGCCCTTTATAAATCTCGCCACGCCTCATCCTCCTCGGGGCGGAGCCAATCTCGGGCAAGGACGTTTTCGCTGGCCAACGCCGTCGGCACGTTTTGATGGGCCGCGCGAAGTCTCATCTTTTGCAGATAAGCGGCCAGTTCGTCGAGGTATTCCGGAGGTAATTCCTCGACGGCATGAATAATTGCGTCTTTACTGGTCATTTTCACCTCTTAATACTATTTTATGCGAAGGATATCTGCTTTGCAAGGTAGATTAGGATTGTTTCACCCCCTACTTCTTCTCCTTCGCCAGTTTTTCCTTCCACTGTTGTACCAGTTGCATGGCCTGTAACGGCGTCATATTGTTTAAATCCAGTGCGTGGATTTCATCGATGACGGGGTGATCGCCGCCGAAAAGGGTGAGTTGATAGTGGGCGCGCTTTTCGGGAATTTTAGGGCGACGGGCGATTTTGGCCCGACCTTCGGCGTCTAGACGCTCTTCCTCTAACTCGGCGAGTATCTCCTTGCTCCGCTCGATTACTTCGCGCGGCACGCCGGCCAGTCGGGCGACGTGGATGCCGTAGCTCTTGTCGGCCGCGCCTTCCACGATCTTGTGCAGGAACACCACTTCGTCCTGCCATTCGCGCACCGCCACGTTGAGGTTTTTCATGCCGGAAAAGGATTTTTCCAGGTCCGTCAGCTCGTGATAATGCGTGGCAAAAAGCGTGCGGCAGCCGATGTGCTCGTGCAGATATTCGACCGCCGCCCAGGCCAGCGAAATGCCGTCGTAGGTGCTCGTGCCGCGCCCAATCTCGTCCAGGATCACCAGGCTCCGCAGCGTGGCGGTGTTGAGGATCCGGGCGGTTTCGATCATTTCGACCATGAACGTGCTCTGTCCCCGCGAAAGCTCGTCGCTGGCCCCTACCCGGGCGAAAATCCGGTCGGCAATGCCGATTACGGCCGATCGGGCAGGCACGAAACTGCCGATCTGGGCCATAAGCGTAATCAAGGCCACCTGGCGAATGTACGTGCTTTTGCCGGCCATGTTCGGTCCGGTAATCAACAAGATCGAAGAAAACGGCTCATCCGAATGGCATAAAGCCGCGACCGGCGGTCGCGCTTCGGATGGGTCATGCGAACCACCTGGATTTGTAGGGTGCGTGAAACGCACCGGGGGTGAGTCTTCCGTATCGGTGCGTTGCACGCACCCTACGATATCCATATCGGTGCGTTGCACGCACCCTACGATTGTATCGTTGGGCACGAAAGTGCCTTCAGGCTCGACGATATCGAGCACCGGATGCCGTCCTTCGACGATTTTTAACACCGGCTCCTCGACGATTTCCGGCCGGCAATAGTTTCGCTGCCTGGCCAATTCGGCCAGGGCCACGAGTACATCGAGTTGGGCCAGCACAGCGGCAGTGGATTGAATTCGCCGGCGCTCGGCTGCCGCGGCGTCGCGAAGCTCGATAAACAATTCGTACTCCAGTTCCTTTGCCTTCTCGTCGGCGGTGAGCACCTTTTCTTCGTATTCCTTCAATTCCGGCGTGATGTAACGCTCGGCATTTTTGATCGTCTGCTTGCGGATGTATTCAGGGGGGATTTTTTCCCGGTGAACGTTCGTTATCTCGATGTAATAGCCAAAAACCTTGTTGAATCCGACTTTGAGGTTCGCAATCCCGGTCCGTTGGGTTTCCTGGGCTTGATATCGGGCGATCCATTGCTTGCCGCCGTGGGCAAGTTCACGGAGGCCATCTAGGTCGGTATTGAATTTTTCGCGGATGAATCCGCCGTCCCGGCTCGACAACGGACAATCGTCCGCAAGACCGGCGTCCAATTTGCCGCGCAATTCGACGCATAGATCAACCGACGCCTCGAGTTCGTTTAGAAGCGGGCTTTTTCGGGCGGTTAGTTTGGCTTTCAGCCCGGGCAGCAGGCGGAGCGTGCGACCCAGAAAACCCAGATCGCGCGGGCTTGCCCGCCCGGTGGTCACCCGGGCCAGAAGGCGTTCGACGTCGTACACACGGCGCAAGGTCTCGTTCAGTTCTGCGCAAAGCTGTGCGTCGGCGAGCAATTCGCCCACGGCTTCGTGCCGGGCGCGGAGCAGGGCGGCATCGGTAAGCGGATTGGCAAGCCACTGGGCCAACAGGCGCGAACCCATTGCCGTTACCGTCCGGTCGAGAATTGCCAAAAGCGAGCCTTCGCGCCGGCCTTCGCGCAGCGTGCGGGTGATTTCCAGGCTGCGGCGGCTGGCCTCGTCGATCTCCAGCGTGCCCGAGGTGCGGTAGGGCGTCAGCCGGTCGATGTGTTCCAGCGAGGTTTTTTGCGTTTCGTTGAGATAATCCAGAATGGCGCCGGCCGCACGAATGGCTTGAACGTCGGCCGGGCCGTCGGTAAATCCAAAGCCTTCCAGCGTGGCCGTGCCAAAATGTTTGGCCAGAGTTTCGCGCGCGGTTTGATGCGAAAAGGCCCAGGCCGGGCGACGGCTGAGCATCATCCGCTCGGTAAGATGCGATGATAAGGGCGGGGCGTCTTCGGCCAGCAGACATTCGGCCGGGGCGATGCGGGCGATCTGGTCGGTCAATTGACGTTGTGGAAATCCGGCGGCCACGAACCGGCCGGTCGATAGTTCCACCCAGGCCAGTCCGGCTGGATCGCCCCACGCAACGGCCGCCAGAAAATTGCTCTCCCGCGGGTCCAGCAGGGCGTCGTCTGTTACGGTGCCGGGCGTAACTATGCGGATCAGTTCCCGCTTGACCAGTCCCTTGGCTTTTTTGGGGTCCTCGACCTGTTCGCACACGGCCGCCCGAAATCCTGCCGCAATCAGTTTGCCAAGATAGCTTTCCAACTGGTGATGCGGAAACCCGGCCATGGGCGTGGCGTTTTCGCCCTTTTCACGGCTTGTCAACGCAAGATTCAACACCCGGGCCGCCGTCTTGGCGTCGTCGTGGAACATCTCATAAAAATCGCCCATGCGAAACAACAACAGCGCATCCGGGCAAGCCCGTTTGGCTTCCAAATACTGTTTCATCATGGGTGTGGCGTTCATGCCATCAAAGTTTAGCCGCGACCGGGCACCATGCCTAGCATGGTCGGGGAGCGGTAAGGCGGAAAAGATAAAATGATATTTAGCCCGCCCCTGGTATGCAAAAGGATTTTACGCCATATTGGTGGAATGTAAATCGCCCTCACCCTAACCCTCTCCCGGTGGGAGAGGGGACTATTATTGTTAGGAAAT
>JBEKIK010000104.1:0-6366 GCA_050011795.1 Thermoguttaceae bacterium
GCCTTGCCGTCCGGCGAAGCGACCGGCGCTGCGGCCTGAAACCGCGTCAGGAGCACCAAGGCGAAAAAGACCGCCAGCAACAGGACTTGCACCACGCGGCGCACCCGCGCGGCGGTGAGCCGTCGGACCGCTTGACTCATGAAACGGCTATCTCCTTGGCGAACGATTTGTAGTCGATTTTACCGAGTCCGGTTTCCGCGCCCTTTTTTACCGCGGGGATGTCGGTCGGTTTCCTGCCCATTATTTCGGCGCCCCAGGCATCCAGGGCCACGACATCGGTGCCGGCGGCCACGGCCAGTTTCAATTCCACGTCGGCAAGATTTCCACCCTGCGGTCCATGGGCCTTAAGAACTCGAACCGCGTCCAGCACGCTGATCCGGGGCTTCATAAACCGGGTGATGTCGGCCAGGCAGGTGGGCATATCTTGATGGAATGTGCGCCGCTTTTCGATCACGCCCATGTAGTTCTTCATGCACATGGTCAATTCCGACATCTTGTGGTGCTTTATGACGGGCACGTTTATGACAAGGTCGCAATCCAGTATGTCCGGATAAATGGGAATGCTCTTGATCCGCTGACCTTTAATTTCGGTATCCTTGAATCGGCTCCTATCCAGGAAGACCACCTCGGCGCCTAGCGGCTTCGCGGCGGCGGGGATGCCGCTGGAAGCATAAGCCTTGGCGGCTACAGGGCTGCAAGGATTGTCGCCGACCTTGACCGTCTTTGCTCCGGCGTCGAAACAAAGGCGGATGAGCGTGGCCACAACGTCGGGGTTCGTGTTGGCGGCAGTCTCCGGCTTACTATCCCAGGCGATATTGGGCTTGATCCAAACCACCGATCCTTTACTCACAAACCGCTTCAATCCGCCTATGGCTTGGATTGCATTTTCGGTCAGTTTGACGGCGGCCTGTTTGAGTTGCTCGGGATCGAGGTCTTTCGGGCCGCTCCATTTGGCGACGGCCATCTCGGCCGGCTCCGCCGCAAAGGCGGTGTTTGTCAAAATTCCGTGCGACGCCAAAACCAATGCGCCGGCTGCCGAATGGGTTAAAAAATCTCTGCGAGAATACTGACTCATAGAACGGCCTCCTTTGGCCTGCGGGGAATGTGACATCGGCTAGGTTATAGGTGATTCTACTATACTTGTTTTAGTTTCGTCAACCAAATTAGTTTGAGGGTATCCTGAAGAAGATATGCTGGGTTAAAGGAAGGATTTCATGTAAAATCACTTTGGAATAATTGTTTTTTTGTTGCTCCTCCCCCCGCCTTGACGCCATGCGGGGTGCTACCCTACTATAGGGGATTCTATAATATAATTTTCTGAATGTGACTTAGCCATGAAAACTGCCAAAGTTGCGATTGTGGGATTCGGCACCATCGGTTCCGGGGTTGCCCGGCTGCTGTTGGAGCATAAGGATCGAATTGACCGACACGCGGGAATACCCGTGGAGTTGGCCTGTGTGGTCGATACCGACCTTCGCCGGCAGCGGAACGTGTCGCTTCCGCCGGGCCTGTTGACCGACGATTTAGGCAAAGTGACTAATAATCCGGAGATATCAGTGGCCATCGAATTGGTCGGCGGGTTGGAGCCGGCGCGGACCATCGTCCTTAAACTGTTGGAAAGCGGCAAGGATGTGGTGACCGCCAACAAGGCCCTGCTGGCCGAACACGGCGGGGAATTGTTCGATCGGGCCAGGCAACTCGGCCGTTCAATCGCCTTCGAGGCCGCCGTGGCCGGGGGAATTCCGATTATCGCCGCCATAAACGAAGGGCTGACGGCCAATCAAATCGAGTCGATTCACGCCATTCTCAACGGGACGAGCAATTTCATCCTTACCCAAATGGATGAGCAAAGCATGGACTACAACGCCGCCCTGGCCGAAGCCCAACAACGCGGCTATGCCGAGGCCAACCCGGCCATGGACGTAAACGGCAGCGACGCCGCGCAAAAATTGGCCATCCTTTCCCACCTGGCATTCGGAGCGCAGGTAAATTGGCGCGAGATTCCGCGGATCGGGATTGACGTCGTGGAAGTGGCCGACATGCGCTATGCCAGGGAGTTGGGATACAATATCAAACTATTGGCCGTGGCCGAATTGGTGCCCGAGGGATTGGAACTACACGTTTCGCCCACACTGGTCCGCAAAGGCACCCCCTTGGCCGAGGTGCGGGGTGCTTACAATGCCATTCGCGTGATTGGCGATGCGGTAGGCCGGGTGTTTTTCCAAGGGCTGGGCGCAGGACCAAAACCCACGGCGTCGGCCGTGGTTTCCGATTTGATCGATACCGTTTTGGGCCGCATGGCCATAACCTTCCGCACGTTAAACCTGTGGTCGAGCGAACGTCAAGCCCGGGTCATGCCCCGCGACCCGGCCACGGTTCCCGGCCGGTATTACCTGCGTTTTAACGTGGACGATCGGCCCGGCGTAATGGCCGAGATTGCCGGGATCCTGGGCAGGCATAAGATATCCATTGCTTCGCTTATCCAGCACGAAACCGAGGAAGAAGAGTCCACCTGCGTCCCGCTGGTCATCATGACCCATACCGCCCCCGAAGGCGCAATGCAGGAGGCCTTGCAAGCCATCAACCATCTGGCCTGCGTGCATCCCGGCAGCGTGCGAATGAGGGTGAGAGATTGAAAGGATGAAGGATGAGGGATGAAGGATGAATAAAATTTTGAATGCTGAGTAAACATAAGAAACCGCTTGCGGTTTCGCGATTTGGATTTCACAAAGTGGTCAGTAAACTGACCACCCCTTATAAATCCTGAATCCCGAACCATGAATCCTGAATTTTGAACCCTGAACCCTAAAATGAAATTTGCCCTGATAATTCCGGATGGATGCGCGGACGAGCCGCAAGATGTGCTTGGCGGAAAGACGCCGTTGGAAGCGGCGAACACTCCGGCCATGGACGCCGTGGCCGCGGCTGGAGTGGTGGGCCGATCGAATAATACGCCCCAGGAACTTCCAGCCGGGTCGGATACGGCCAATTTGAGCCTTCTAGGTTACAATCCATTAGAGCATTTCACCGGCCGAGCGCCCTTGGAAGCCGCCGCGCAAGGCATCGAACTTGGACCGGAGGATTGGGCCATCCGCTGCAATCTGGTTACCATTCAGGATCAGGTGATGCAATCCTTCACGGCTGGCCATATTTCCTCGCCCGAGGCCGCTGAACTGATAAAAACCGCGCAAGAAAAACTGGGCGGCGACCGCTGGCAGTTTTACCCGGGCGTAAGTTACCGAAATTTGCTGGTGTACCGAGGCGCCGGCCGGCCTGTGCCGTTTTCGCCCGACACCCGAACCACGCCTCCCCACGATCTAACGGATAAATCTGTGCTTGACGATTATCCCCGCGGCCCGGGCAGCGATGTTTTGACACATTTGATGTCCGAAAGCGAGGAGCTGTTCGCCGATCACCCGGTCAATATCGCCCGGCGAGCCGCGGGCAAGCACCTGGCCACGAACGTTTGGCTTTGGGGTTTAGGCAGTACGCCTTGTTTGACGCCCTTTGCTCAATTGTACGGCAAACAAGGGGCGATGATCACGGCCGTTGATCTGCTGCGCGGACTGGCCGCGCTTATCGGCTGGAATAGGATCGAAGTGCCCGGGGCCACCGGGTATATCGATACCGACTACGCCGCCAAGGGCCGCTATGCCATTGAGGCGCTAAAGCATGTCGATCTGGTGTGCGTGCACGTCGAAGCCACGGACGAAGCATCGCACGAAGGCAATGCAGGAGCAAAGGTTAAAGCCCTGGAAGAAATCGACCGGCACATTGTCGGCCCGGTCCATGCGGCCTTAAAGGCCCACGGCGAGTATCGTATCCTGGTGACTCCGGACCATCCCACCCCGTTGCGTACAAAAACCCACAGTCACGGCGACGTCCCCTTCGCCCTGGCCGGCGCGGGCGTTAAACCCGACGCCGCGACCGGCTATGATGATCCAACCGCGGAAAAATCGCCCTTGGTTTTCCACGAAGGCTGGAAATTGATGCGATATTTTTTAGAACTTAGTCGAAAATAGTAGGGCAATTTTAATAACCAAAACCGCGATCGACCAACCGACCAACGCTTCGCGTCGGTGCCCGTTGGTGCCCGTCGCGGCTTTATGGAATTTGGTAAACACCGCGACCAATGGTCGCGGCTTTATAAAATGTCCTAACCACTAACCACTAACTTCTAACCTCTAGCCCCTAAAATGTCGATTATCGTACAAAAATTCGGCGGCACGAGCGTTGCGGACAGCAAGAAGATTTTGGCGGCGGCGCGTAAGGCGATCCGCGTGAAAAACGAAGGAAACCAGGTGGTGATGGTCGTCAGCGCGATGGGAAAAAATACCGACGTGCTGGTCGATCTGGCCAAAGAGATTTCCGACAATCCGCCCGCCCGGGAAATGGACATGCTGCTCTCGACCGGCGAACAGGTAAGCGTGGCCTTGATGGCGATGGCCATCCATTCGCTGGGTCACGAGGCCATCAGTTTGACCGGCGCGCAGATCGGCATCATCACCGACAGCACGCACACCAAGGCCCGCATCCGCTCGATCTCGACGGAGCGGATCCGCAAGGCCCTCGATGAAGGCAAGGTGGTCATTGCCGCCGGATTCCAGGGGATCGACGAGACCTTCAACATCACCACGCTGGGCCGGGGCGGCAGCGATACCACGGCGGTGGCCTTGGCCGCGGTCCTGGGCGCGGCATCGTGCGAAATCTACACCGACGTGGACGGCGTTTACACCACCGATCCGCGCATCGTGCCCGAGGCCCGGCGCGTCAGCCGGATCAGCTACGACGAGATGCTCGAACTGGCCACGGCCG
The DNA here is from genome assembly GCA_050011795.1 of Thermoguttaceae bacterium. Lineage (GTDB taxonomy): Bacteria > Planctomycetota > Planctomycetia > Pirellulales > Thermoguttaceae > JBEKIK01. The sequence continues at coordinate 4,816 of JBEKIK010000104.1, forward strand.
GGGCAGGCGTTATGCACAACCGCTCGATTGAATTCGCCAAGAATTTTTCGGTGCCGGTCCACGTCCGCAGCAGCTTCAGCGACAATCCCGGCACGATGATCGTGCACGATCCGGAGGCGCCGAACACGGCCGTTTGCGGGGCGGCGGTTATCAAGGACGAGGCCCGGGTAACGGTGCTCGGCGTGCCCGACCGCCCGGGTACAGCGGTGGCCGTCTTTTCCAAAATCGCCGCCAAAAACATCGCCGTCGACATGATCGTGCAGAACGTGGGCTTAAACGGCCTGGCCGATATGTCGTTCACGGTCGATCGGGACGAATTGCCGGCAACGCTTAAGGCCATTGAAAACGCCGTCAAGGAACTCGGCGGCGAAGGATACAACTACGGCGACGACGTGGCTAAGGTCTCGATTGTCGGCCTGGGAATGGCCACTCAAAAGGGCGTGGCGGGCACCATGTTCCGCTCGCTGGCCGAAAAGGGCATCAACATCCAGATGATTACCACCAGCGATATCAAGATATCGGTGTTGGTCGACCGGCAATACGCCCAAGACGCCTTGCGCACGGTGCACGAAGCATTTCAATTGCACAAGCCGCCCGAAGAAGGCCTGGCGCGTGCCGGCGCGGCACCGGCACACGTCAAGACCGATGCGGCGGAACTGGTAAGACAATTGGAACGCGTCGCCCGGTTGGAGCGGATGGAAAAACTGATTATCGACGACGTTGCCTTGGACCAGACCCAGTCGCTGGTCACGTTCGTGGACCTGCCCGACATGCCGGGACTGGCCGCGCAGACATTCGACGAATTGGCCGAAGCCGGCATCCTGGTCGATATGATCGTACAGAGCATCGGGCGCGAGAATCGCGCCAATATTTCCGTAACCGTGCCCAGGAAGGACTTGGAAAAGGCATTGGGCGTCGCCCGGAATCTGGCCGAGACGTTGGGATGCACCGAGCCCACGCATTTGGCCGAAGTCGCGAAACTATCTGTATTCGGCACCGGCATTCGCAGTCATACCGGCGTGGCCACCCGCATGTTCCAGGCAATGAGTACGGCGGGAATCAATGTGGACATGATCAGCACCAGCGAGGTGCGAATCAATGTCGTCGTTGCCGGTCGGCATGGTTCCAAGGCCCTTGAAGCATTGAAAAAAGAATTCGCCGAATCGCTGATCGGCGGCAGAGCGGAACGCAAAAGTGGTTATTGAGTGTCATGTAAATAATGTCATATTAATCGTTTAGCCCCGGAGCTTGCTCCGGGAGTTTTTTCCACGAATTTAAACGGCGTGAAATACAGAAAACACCGGGCACAAGTGCCCGGGCTAAACTTTTTATGCGACATTTACTATCTGAGACTCAACAAATATTCAATTCCGCTATTTTCCGTCTGTTGATTTGTCCGTCGGTGACGAGCCGTCCGCCGTCGTCTGTCTGAAATAGCGGCGGTTGAAGATTTCGGGGTCGAAAGGATCCTTGGGCGTAAATTCCGGCGGTGCGATGCCGCGTTTGATCTTCGGAGCTTTGGGTGCGGAGTCCGGGGAAGATTCAAGTTCA
>JBEKIK010000105.1:0-6353 GCA_050011795.1 Thermoguttaceae bacterium
ATGCAAGCAGAAATTTGGATAAAAACGCCGCCGATTGCCCTTTGACAAGATCGGGAGGCTCGATTCGTCGTTCCAACAGGGTGTCGAATACGTCGAACGATATTACATCGAACCGATCAAGGTTATCCAACAGAAACCCGCGGAGCCTGGCGGGCGACCGGATAACCATTCGTATCTGCCTTGGTCCGCGGAGCTTTTTTACTCCGTGGAGTTGTGAGAATAATCCGTCACGGGCGCGAAACGTCATGCTGCCGAGCAAATTTATGCCCCGCGCTGTTTGCCGGATCGGTTTAAAAATAGTATGCGACACATAGAATAATGTCGGCAATAAATTGGGTAAACTTTGCGGATAAGAGCGAGTTTAACGATTAGGCTGGAAACGGGCTAAAATAGCAAAACCGGGCAATTTGCAGTCCTGGGTGGGCTGGGATTATTGAGTATCAGATTGCCAAAGTTACCAAGAGTTGGGGCGGCAGTTGTATTGACGCCCTAGATTTGGTGGAAGGGGCGGGAGTTTAGATGAATTCAAAGGGCGAGGGAAGTTTAGAGGATTTTTTTCCCAGTCAGCCGCTCATACGCTTCAACATATTTTTCACGGGTTTTGGCCACTACTTCCTCGGGCAGGGACGGCGGCGGGCTGTTCTTGTCCCAGGTGGTCGCCGAGAGCCAATCGCGCACGAACTGCTTGTCGAACGAAGGCTGGCCGCGGCCGGGGACGTATTGATCGGCCGGCCAGAAGCGCGAGCTGTCGGGCGTGAGCGCCTCGTCGATCAGTATCAATTCGTCGTGGATCAGGCCGAACTCGAATTTCGTGTCGGCGATGATGATCCCGCGCTCTAAGGCATAATCGGCGCCGCGTTTGAAGATGTCGATGCTGCGGCGGCGAAGTTCTTCGGCCAGGCCGCGGCCCACGATCTCGACCATCCGATCGAATGAAATGTTTTCGTCGTGCTCGGCCGACGCCTTGGTCGAAGGAGTGAAAACAGGCTCGCTCAGACGTGCGCTTTCGGTCAGTCCTGAGGGCAAAGCGATGCCGCAGACAGTGCCGCTTTTTCGATATTCGCTCCAGCCCGAACCGGCCAGGTATCCGCGGACCACGCATTCGATCGGCACGACCTCGGTCTTGCGGCAGAGCGTGGTGCGCCCGGCCAACATCCGGCGGTCGATCGCCGGCGGCAAATCCATCCGCTCCACGTCGGTCGTTATAAGGTGGTTCGGCACGCCAAGCCGATCGAACCAAAAGGCGGAAATCTGCGTGAGCACGCGGCCCTTGTCCGGAATGCCCGTGGGAAGAACCCAGTCGAATGCGCTCAGCCGGTCGGTGCTCACCAGCAACAGCCGGTCGCCAAGATCGTAAACGTCGCGGACCTTGCCGCGGCGAACTGGCAGTCCGGGAATCGATGTTTCGCGAACAACGGTAGTGGTCATAAGTGGTTAGTGGAGAGTGGTTAGTGGTTAGTTTATGTGTCTCATGTAATGAATGTCGCATTTTCACCTCAGAGCCGGGGCGTATCGGCCCGGAATTACCGGGGCGGCACGCCCCGGCTCTGATTTTTCATGCAACATTTTTTTCCCAGACTCAAAAGCCACAACCGGTCACCATCGGGCACCAATGCGCAGCGTTGGTCGGCATGGTCGGGTAAAGAATATATCCTTAAAGGTCTTTTTTGCCTAGCGGGTGCGGATGTCTTGAGAATGACGATTAGATGCGGTAAATTGGATAAGAATCGATGTTATTCCACCAGCGAAAAATAAACAGGGAATCTTATATTCATGGGCCTGATGCGATTTCATCCACACCCGCCGGAACGCATTACGGACGAAATGGTCCGGCAGGCCTATTTATCCGGGATCGATCGGGTTGCCTGGCCTGTGCGGACTACTTTTGAAAACGGCATGTTGCTCATGCATCGGGCGGTATCCGAATCGGCAAATCTCCATATTCCCTGGCCGTTGGAGGGGGTCGGCCAACTGATCTTTACCACCGCCAGCCTGATGGAGCAAGAAAGCCCTTATCTGTTGCCTCTGGAACTAGCCCGGGGAACCGTAAGCCAACTCGCCGATCAGCTTTTCGAATGGAAATCGATAGGGCTTTTAGTCCCCGATGCACTCAATGCCCTGGTTTCGGAGTCCACTGGGCAATTGGCCGCGGCCGCGATTGTGCAAGACGATCCGGCCGCGTCGGCCGTCTTGGCCGAAAAGGTCCTATACACCGCTGCCGAGGCCGCTAATCAGTTGGCGGCCGTTTACGTCGAACAGGCGTTGACGATTCGACTGCGCGGAGAGGGGAAGCTTACAAGTTTTTTAGGGGCCGATCTGGGCACGAACAAGCTCGATAATTACACGGCTCGGCATTTTCTCCTGGCATTCAACGCCGCGAACGTGCCGGTATGCTGGCGCGACGTGGAAGCCGTCGAGGGGCAATACGATTGGAGCGTCTGCGACAAACAGATCGAATGGTGCCGCGCGCATAATTTGCACGTAAGCGCGGGGCCGCTTTTACCGTTTAACGCCCATTCCCTGCCCGATTGGCTTGCCCTGTGGGAAGGCGACTTCGACAATTTATTGGTTTTTTTCGCGGATTATATCCGCACAGTGGTGGATCGCTACCGCGGCAAGGTCGATATGTGGCAATGTGCCGGCCAGGTGAACACGGGCGAAATTCTGTCGCTTACGGAAGAAGATAAATTGCAATTGGTGGCATCGGCCATCGATATCGTCCGCACCCTCGATCCGGATACGCCGATCGTGGTGTCGTTCGATCAACCTTGGGCTGAGTACACCAGTCGCAAAGAAATAGATTTTCCGCCCTTGCACTTTGCCGACGCACTGGTCCGCTCCGACCTGGGCCTTTCCGGCGTGATGCTGGAGATCAACGTCGGATATTATCCCGGCGGCACCTTGCCTCGCAATCCCCTGGAGTTCAGCCGGCAATTGGACGCCTGGAGCGTTTGGGGCCTGCCTTTGTGGTTGTCCATCTGTGCGCCCAGCGTCTGCGATGCCGATCCCATGGCGCATCGCAATGTAAAACTACCGCCTGGAACCTGGACGCCTGCCGCTCAACGGGCCTGGGTTGCCCGATATGTGCCCTTAATGCTGGCAAAGACCGGCGTGCAAGGCGTGATCTGGAACCAATTGCACGACAGCCGGCCGCACGCATTTCCCTATGGTGGACTATTCGACCTGCGCCGACGCGCAAAACCCGCCCTGCACGCCCTGGCCTCCCTGCGCCGGGCGATATTGAAATAAAACGGACCGCTCGGCAGTTTCCCAACGCTCCGCATCGAGTTGGGCACCAAATCGCGATTTTTCCAAGTTTAGGAATGGCTTAGCCCCGTTGATTTTCATTAATCGGATTTCCAAAGAACACTAATGGTACAGAGCGAGCGTAGCAGATTGGAGAGTGGATTTCAAGAGAAAAAATTGGCCACGCGAAAAATGTGGTCCGATGTAAATAGCAGGGTAGCACCGGTTCTTGAACCGGTGCAATTTATCGCAAGAGGTTGATGGAAAGAATTGTTCTATCACGCCCGCGACGTTTTCACATCGCAACCTCTTGGGACTACGTCCCACCGGTTCAAGAACCGGTATTACCCGTTAGTCCTTGAGATTCGGCAGTGATCGCTTTAGCTCATCTCGACCAGCAGAGGTGACTTTTGTACCGTCAGTGTCCAGCATCCGTAGATTTTTTAAATCCTTCAGGTGCTTCAGCCCGGCGTCTGTTACCCGCGTATTTATAAGTCCAAGTAGGCGCAGTTGCGTCAGATTCTTGATTTGTTCCAGTCCGGCGTCCGTCACTTGAGTGTTATGAAGCGTCAAATATTCCAAACGACAAAGCGACTTGATGTGCTTGATCCCAGCGTCTGTTACTCTCGTATTCATGAGGTCTAAACGTCGCAATTGCGATAGTTGTTCGATATGTGCCAGGCCAGCGTCCGTCACCTTGGTGGAGCCCAGTATCAATGCCTTCAATTCTTTCAGTTCCTCCACATTCTTCAGTGTGTCGTCCGTAACACTGCTATCGCCGAAATTTACCGAATAGACCAGTTTGTCCGCACTCTTCTCCTCGAACCTGACCCTACCGCCAAGTCTTTCAATTTCGGCAATTGCAACCTCTCGGGGATTACTTGGGGATATGGATGGACGGTTACGACAGCTCAAAAAACCAAGAATGATCAGGAAACACAAGATTAACATTACTGGTAGGCGTCTCATTGGATTATTCTCTCTTACAAGGGGATTAAAGATTAAAGGGATTAAAGGAGTCGGGAATCGAATGGCACTTAAACTTTCACAAGTGGTTTAAGGTTAAGGATTAAGCATCGCTATCACAGCAATGCTATCTGTGACACGGATTTTCCCGAGGACGGATCGAATCCTGCAATTAGCGACACATCCCGAAACGACCTGTTTGTAAGGTCGAAACTCATGTCGTGAAAGCAATGCTGTGATAGCGTACTTAACCATTGAAACCAAAATAAGTTGCGAAAGTTCAAGTGCCATTCGACTCCCGACCCCTTTATCCCCTCTTTATCCCCTTCTTACGTCCTTAAAAAGGCCATGCACAAACATGGGCGGCAGATAAGAGACAGCGGACAGGAAACAGGGGATGGCGGACAGGGACTACTGGATAGGGAATAGGAAATTAATGGGCAGCGGACGGTTGTTAGAGCAAAAGTGCAAGGGGTAAAATGTTCCCGGGCGGAACCTCGGAATGGGTAGTATCAATAATTAGTATGACTAAGCATAAGAAAATACACAAAAAGCGACATTTGGAGTCCCCGCTATTCTCCCCTTGGACTTTGGCGGGAATGCTAATAATCATTTTCCTTAGCCTTTGGGTTTATTTTCCATCACTTAGCGGCCAGTTCATTTGGGACGACAATGATATATATGTGACAAAAAACCAAATTATCAAAAGCTCTGACGGCCTCTACAAATTTTGGTTTACCTCAGAAGCTCCAGAGTATCATCCAATGACCAATTCCACATTCTGGTTCGAGTGGCGGTTGTGGGGGATGAATCCGACCGGCTATCACGTCACAAATTTGATCTTGCATATCGTCATATCATTGCTGATTTGGGTTGTTTTGCGGAAGTTTTCGATTCCCGGGGCATTCTTGGCGGCAATGATCTTCGCCGTGCATCCGGTAAACGTGGAGTCGGTGGCGTGGATTGCTCAGCGGAAAAATCAAATGGCAATGTTATTCTTCCTGTTCTCAATTCTTTTTTATCTGATTTATCTTAAAGCGGACTCGCCCGCCACGGGCGGGCCGAAGCAAAACCGACTATATCAGCTCAGAACAGGTCGTTGGTACTTGTTGAGCTTGGCGATGTTCGCGTTGGCGATGCTCAGCAAGGGATCGGTGGCGATCTTGCCCGTGCTTTTACTGGGGATTGTCTGGTGGCTGCGTCCTCTGACTAGGTGGGATTTTGTAAAAAGTGTGCCGTTTTTCCTGGTTGCCGCGGCGTTGACCGTAGTACATGTCTGGTTCCAAACGCATGTCACGGGAGAAGCAATCCGGACAACTATTGACCTTTGCGTAGCTATTGATCCACCTTTTTTCCCTTCAGAACCATTTTCCCTTGCTATCCATCTTTATATATGTTATCTAAAATCTGAAGGTTCAATAGCCAGAAAAAGGTCAATAGTATTACAGAACGACTGCTTCAGGCCGGCGGCGTGACGTGGTTCTACCTTTATAAGGCGCTTTTGCCGTTCGACCTGGCCTTTATCTATCCGCAGTGGCAAATCGAAGCCAGAAATCCGCTATGGTGGCTGCCGTTGTCGGCGGCGCTTTTAGTTACGGCTATGCTATGGCGGTATAGAGAAGGTTGGAGTCGGCCATACTTGTTTGCCTGGTTTTTTTTCTGCGTGGCGCTGGTGCCGGTGATGGGATTTGCAGATATATATTTCATGAAATACTCACTGGTGGCCGACCACTATCAACACATTGCCATTATCGGTGTGATTGCTTTGGTAACTGCAGGATGGAACATTTGGTATAATAAAACACGGGCACAAGCGCGCTTAGTTGCAACCATCATTGCCGTTTCGGTTGTTGGATCTCTTGCAATTTTAACATGGCGGCAAAATGGTATTTATAAAGATGAGATTATGCTCTATGAGGCAACGCTGCAAAAAAATCCAGAGTGTTGGATGGCATGCCGCAACCTGGGCACAGCATTAGCCCAAGCAGGTCGACTAAACGAGGCGATAGAAAAGTATAAACAGGCTTTGCGGATAAAACCCGATTATGCCGAAGTCTATTGCGACATGGGCATTGTTTTTGGAAAGTTAGGCCTAATCTCGGAGGCAATAATAAACTTCAAACGAGCGCTGGAAATCAACC
>JBEKIK010000106.1:0-7750 GCA_050011795.1 Thermoguttaceae bacterium
TGCGTGGTCGGACGAGGTCAATAAAACTCAGCGAGGCGTCGATTGGCAAATGAAAATCGATGATGCCCGCTGTAAACTAAAATCAGTGTATCCCAAATTAAAGCTGTGACGCAGCACTAGCAGGAGAAATTTATGCGATACAAAGTCGTTATAAGCAAAAATGAAGATGGATATACCGTTCACTGCCCGGCACTACGCGGTTGCTGGAGCCAAGGAGGAACGGAAGAGGAAGCTTTGGAAAACATTCGTAATGCAATTGAAGAGTATTTGGCGGCAGTCGAGGAGATAACTTTTGGAGAGCAAGTGCGTGAGGTAGAGGTGGTAGTTGGCTGAAGTCCCCGGTTTACCTCATCGGCGCGTCGTAAAGGCCTTTGAAAAAGCAGGCTTTCGTGTTCTACGTGAAGGCAAACATGTCGTAATGACAGACGGCAAATCCATTATCACCATTCCGCGCCATAATCCAGTCAATCGTTGGACATTGGCTGGAATCATTAAAGAGGCGGGATTGACAATCGAGGAATTCCGTAAACATTGCTGATTCTTCTTAATCATGATCTTTCCTTTGCTCGCCGTCGATATTGGCAACGCGCGGATGAAAATCGGCGTGTTCGATACCATTACCGGCGACGTCCTGCCCGAGCCGGCGCGAACGCTACCGCTTGAAGGCGATGAGCCGCAATTTGATTCCATTGGATCGTGGCTGGATGATTTGGCGGATGAAAAACTGCCCTGGTTTTTGGCCAGCGTGAATCGGCCCGGCGCGACAAGGCTTATCGACTGGCTCAGCGTGCACAGGCCGGATGATACCGTGACCTTGCTTTCCGCCGGCGACCTGCCGCTTGTGGTGCGCCTAGAGCGGCCGGACATGGTGGGCATAGATCGGCTGATCGATGCTGTGGCCGTCAACCAGGTCCGCGAACCCGGTCGCTCGGCAGTGATCGTCGACGTGGGCACGGCCATCACGGTCGATCTGGTCGCGGCCGACGGGGCTTTTCTGGGCGGGTCGATCCTGCCGGGCTTGCGGATGTCGGCCCGGGCGCTAAACGAATTCACCGATCTTTTGCCGTTGGTCGACATTTCGGAATTGAGCGAACCGCCGCCGGCCTTGGGCGCCTCGACCGAAGCGGCCCTGCGATCGGGCCTGTTTTGGGGCACCGTGGGCGCAATTCGGCAGTTGATCGAACAACTCGGCCATGTTACGGGCGATCATCCGCAAGTCTTTCTCACCGGCGGCGCCGGCGCCGCGGTTGCCGAACTGCTGGGCCCTGATGCTCAATTTGTCCCGCACCTAACCCTGGCGGGTATTGCAATGTCCCACACAGAAAAAAAGCGGTAATTATTTAGCCGTTTGCAGCCTCGAAGGGGCGGATTTTCTTCCAGCCCAGGGCAACGCCCTGGAGATGTAGGGAGAAAGGAAATTGTTTGTCGGTCCAACGGACCAACTGTTCCAGTTGACCTCTGCGGGAAAAGTTGGCCCGTTGGGCCGAATCAGGCATGGTTTGGTTCATCATCCCCAGGGCGTTGCCCCGGGCTTGGAGAACGCAGGACCTTCGGCCCAAAAAACGCCGCAATTCCTGCTTACTTTGCACTCGGTTTTGCATTTTCCGCGCCGCGCAGCATGACCACATAATCGAGCGTCTGGCCCGGCAGGTTCAACTTTTCGCCGGGTTTAAGTTCGCGGCTCCAAAGTTCGGCGTTGGCCCGATTTAGCTGATGATCGCGCCACACGGCCTGGGTTTCGGTGGTTTTAAATCCGGCGGCGGCGAGCGAGTTGCGCAATGCGTCCGCCGCGCTTGCAATAGCCTTATCCGGCTGCTTCAAGGTAACGGTCGGATACGCGCCGGTCGAAAATAGCACAAAAACCGTCGCGCCTTTCGCGGCCGGGTTGATGCGGAATTCCAGATCGGTTTTGAGCTTAGGGTCGCTCAGTCTGCGCGTGGCGATCCAAGCCGCGCCTTCGACATCGCTGGGCAGTATATCGAATGTGTTGTCCGAGGAGCCGTCGACGTCGGTATAAACCGGCCCTTGCGCTTCGACCGGACGGTCGATAAACACGGCGGGATTTTCCGCATTGGAACTTTGCAAATCCTGCACCAGCGCGGTAGGATCGGACGCGCCGGTCGGCTGCTGGTAAATAATCATGCGGTCGCCGTGCCCCCGGCCGTCGCTCAGCTCGATCAGATTTCGCCCTGGCCGGAGCGGCGTTTTCCAGAAGAACACGTTTGCCACCGGGATGCCGGGCACAGGCGTAATCTTCCCGTCCTTATTTTTCATCTCGGCGTCCGGTATGCGATAACTGCCGTTGGCGATTTTTTCCTGGGCGACTCCGTTCAGGGTCAGTTGCAACTGGTCGGCGTTGGAATAAGCCTTCACGCCATTGTCCGGCGCAAAGGCGCGCAGGAAGTGCTGCCGCCCGCAAAGGCGCACAACCGGTTTGGCGGGATCGAAGAACGCCTGAAACAAAAACGCGATGTCCTTCGGCATGCCCGCCAGCGTAAGGAGCCCCTTGGTGTTGCGATTCTTTTTGAACTTCAGATTGTAGAACTCGCGGAAGTTCCACCACAAGAACATGGGGTGATTTGCGACCTCATTGCGGCAAACCGTTTGCAGCCGATACTCGGTAAACATCTCCGAGTACTCCTCCGGCTCGTATTTATCGACGGTGAACTTTATCGTGCCGTATGGAACGTGGTGCGTGATCCAGTCGCCCGATCCGGTCTCGGAAACCATCGCATTGCGCGAACCTTTTGTGAAATCGGTATAGGGGCCGCTGGTATACCAGCCGTCGTAGGTGTTGTATGCCACAAAATCGCAGTTCTTCGGATCCTTGTCGTTAGCGGCGTAAGTAACCAGGCGCGTGGGGTCCTCCTCCTGCCGAATCAGGCCGGCGTAGTGGCTGACCACGTCCACGATGGTCTCGTTGCCAGCGCTCCAAAAGAGGATGCTGGGATGGTTCCAGTTTTGCCGCACCATTTCGCGAGTCAGACGCTCGCCGTCGGGCGTGACGGTTTTTTCCTCGTTGCCTGGGTCTTTCCAAGCCTGGCCGGCGTAGCCGTTCTCGGCCCACACCACAATGCCGCGCTCGTCGGCGATGTCGTATTCCAGGTGGCTGTGCGGATAATGCGGCAGGCGGACCATGTTTACGCCCAGATCGGCCATCCACTGCCATTCTCTGCGCAGTTCTTCATCGCTCACCGCGTTCCAAACGTATTCGTTTTGCGCGTGCTTGTTGACGCCGCGGAACTGCACCTCGCGCCCGTTCAGGTAAAAGCGTTTGTCTTTAATCGCGATGGTGCGCAGTCCCACGCGCTCCATCACTGCGTCGCTAAGCCGTCCACCCACGCTGATTTCGGTGCGGACCGTATAAAGATTGGGCCGGCCGATATCCCAGAGTTTGGGATTGGCGATTTTTCCCGCCGCCTTGACCGTTACAGTTTCCCCGGCGGGAATGGTTTGCTTCGTCTCGAACTCCGCGCAAGCCGCGTTGCCGGGATCGGCGACAAAATGGCGAACCACCACCTCGACGGGCGACGCGAGCGGATTCCGCACCACAGTCCGTACACTTAGATCGGCACTGGACTGCGTGATGTTGCCGGGCGTGAGATAAACGCCGCTGGAACCCATATCGGGAAAAATATGCACCTCGCCGGTCTTTACCAGCCAGGCCTTGCGGAACATTCCGCCGTTGACGTAGTAAAGCGAGGATCGCGAAAAGCAGTTCCGTGCCTCGCTCTCGCGGTTGCTCACGCGCACGTCCAGGGTGTTGTCCTGGCCGATCTTTAGCGCCTCCGTCAGGTCAAAGGCGGACGCCGAAAACGCGCCCTTGTGCCGGCCGACGTGCTGGGCGTTGACGAACACGTCTTTCACCGAGGCGGCCCCTTCCAGCACCAGATACACGCGCCGGTTCCGGTCGGCCTCGGTCAGCGTGATGTTCTTGCGATACCAACCGGCCGCATCGTCGGGCAGGCCGGATTGACGGAATACATGGGGAACGGCGATTTGCTTCCACTGGGCCGAAAGCGGCGGTTGGGTCGCTGTCGCAGCGGCTTCAGCATCTCCGGCAAACTTCCAGGTCGGAAGTGGAATAGACTCGCGCGGCGATTTTGCGGGTAAATCGGCGGCATAGACTGACGCGATAGGCAATGTAAAAAAACAAGGAAGGAATACGAGAAAACGGCGGCAAAGACTCATAACGGCCTTCTCCGTGGATCGTGGACATCGGGAAAGAAGCGAGAATAGAGTGAATTATAACACGATTCCATAAGAGGGCGAAAGATGCCGAAGCAAAAGACATACAGCCGCGGCCTTAAGCTCGATCCTTAATGCCCAATCACTTGGTTTGCAGTTTTGCCGCAAGCAGGGTGTTCTTCAGCAGCATGGCGATGGTCAGGGGACCTATGCCGCCGGGTACGGGAGTGATGTGGGCGGCGACTTCCTTGACGGCTTGGAAATCGACGTCGCCGACCAGTCCGGCCTCGGTGCGGTTGATGCCCACGTCGACGACCGTTGCGCCGGGTTTGACCATGTCGGCGGTGACGAATTTCGCCTTGCCGATGGCCACGATGAGGATGTCGGCCGTGCGGCAGATTTCGGGGAGATTCTTTGTGCGGCTGTGGCAGACGGTGACGGTGGCGTCGGCGCCCGCTCCGCGTTGCATGAGCATGATGGCCATGGGCTTGCCCACGATCTCGCTGCGGCCCAGCACGACGACGTTTGCGCCGGCGATTTGAATATTACTGCGGATGAGCAATTCTTGAACGCCTTGGGGAGTGCAGGGCAGGAACCGCGGCCGGCCTTGCACGATTCGGCCCACGTTCTGGGGATGCAGCGCATCGACGTCCTTGTCCGGGCGGATGGCCTCGAGCGCCTGGTATTCGTTTATTTGCCTGGGCAAGGGGAGTTGAACCAGGATGCCGTGGATTTTCGGATCGGCGTTTAGCCGTTCGATCAAGGCGAGCAGTTCGGCGGTGGAGGTTTCGGTTTTTAATTGGTTGAGTACGCTGCCCATGCCGGCTTTTTGGCAGGCTTTTTGCTTGTTGCGGACGTAAGTCTGGCTGGCCGGATTTTCGCCCACCAGGACGGCGGCCAGACATGGAGTCACCGCGCTGGAGGCGATGAAGGCGGCCGTTTCGTCGGCGATCTCCGCGCGAATTTTCTCGGCCAGGGCTTTTCCGTCTAAGATCACGGCGGTCATGGGAAGGATGGGAGTAAAGGGTTCAGGGTTCAGGGTTCAGGGTTCAGAACTAGGGTGGAAAGATAAATCCTGAACCCTGAACCCTGCCTACTGAACCCTTTATTGCGATTGGAGCACTTGGACGCGGGTACCGCCGCGGTCGAATTTTACGTAACCGTCGATCAGTGCGAATAGGGTGTAGTCGTTTCCCTTGCCCACGCCTTTGCCCGGATGAAAAACAGTGCCCAACTGGCGAACAATGATGCTGCCGGCCTGAACGTATTGTCCGCCGAATCGTTTTACGCCGCGACGTTGGCCGTTGGAATCGCGGCCGTTCCGGCTGGAACCTTGGCCTTTTTTATGCGCCATGAAAGTCACCTTAAGGGTTCAGGGAATGATATCCGCCTTGAGACGGGAACTCTTCTTTTTACCGATAAACCCACTCGTAGTCAAGTCGGCCGGGGATGCCGTAGCGGATTTCGTCCTCGGTTTCGAAAAATTCGTCGCCCGGGCGCCAGAAGTTCAATTTAAGGGTTTTTCGCAGTAATTTCCGGCCCTTGCCGATGGGGTCCCCTGCCTTGTACTCTCCGGGGGAGTCGTTCCACTGATAGGCATTGGTCAGGCCCGTGACGTAGACCGAAAACCACACGATCTTCGGATCGATATCCTCCCAAGTAGCCGCGCCCCAGACCGTTTGCCCGGCTGCGATTTCGCGGTTCATTTCCACGGAGGTGTGGAGTTTTTGGCCGTATCCTTCCCTTAATTGGATGGCCGCGTCGGCCACTGGAATTACCCGATCCGGATAAGGCTTGGGGAATCCTTCGGTATCCTTATCTTTTAAGCGGTTGTGGCCTTCCAATAGGAATTCGGGAATGAAATGGATTGGTTTTTCGACGGTCTTGATTTCGTAAACTTTTTGCTTGTCGGCAAGTTCGTTTTCATAAGGAAGCGAGGCGTCCTTTACCGGCGTTATGATTTTGCCCGTGTTGGTTACCGAATAAACCATGTACCAAATCAGCTTGCGTTGCATCATGCCGGAGGGCTGAGGTATATCGACCGAGATCATTCGCACGGGTTTGAATTGGAACTGCAAGGCCCAAATCTCGCGGCGGAAATCGATATTCTTGGCCCAGTCGAAGTTTTNNNNAAGTTTTTATCCACGGCCAGCAGTTCCACCACGTCGTGGCGAGAGACCGTTTCGCCCACTTCGGCGTCAGGCTCGATGGTGATCATCACGCCGGGAGCCAAGGGCGAGGCCGGGGTTTTTTTGGCCGGCGTGACCAGGGGTTTTGAGTCGGCGGGCTTATCGAGCGATTCGTTGACTTTTGGCGATTGATCGGTGGATTGTTTATCCTCCGCGGCCGTCAATGGCCGGCAAAGAAAAAGCACGGTTGCTACAAAGAGCCACAATGACGAGAGGATAAGACGATTCATGAAACAATTCCCACTGTTATGGGGGTAATTTGCGACAATTAACTTACTTCAGTATAAATAGGATAAATAAGGTGCGTCAAGGATAACGAGTACACCTATACGGGTGGGTGGGCAGATGCGGTATCTACATAAAGTATAGCGAGTAAGTGCGGCGGTTGCTTGATATTTATGTGTAAAGTAATTAGTATCGAATAGAGTATGGGCTGAATATCCGGGCCGGGATAACCCTGCTTGGCAAGCCCGCTTAATATCGATCAGGAGTCAGAGGATATGTTTCGCAGCTTAGTTTTGTTGGTCGGAGGGCTGGCATCGCTGTGGGCGTCGTGGTCGCAGGCTCAAGAGGCCGTGTTGCTGCAACTCTATGACAAAGGCGTACACGAGTATTTTTCCGGCGATTATACCAAGGCTTTCGAACGATTGACCGCCGCTGCGAACGCGGGCAGCCGCGATCCGCGGGTGTTTTATTTCCGCGGTCTGGCATATCTGAAACTTGGCCGGGCGCCGGAAGCCGAAATGGACTTCAGCAAGGCCGCCGAGCTGGAAAGCAGAGACATCAACAAGTATTACAACGTGGGCCGGGCGCTTGAACGCGTTCAGGGCACGGAACGGAAATGGTTGGAATCATATCGGGTGCAGGCGCGGATGGCGGCGTACGTAGAGTCGGAAAAGATGAGGAAAGCCCGGTACGAGGCGATCAAACGCGAAGAGGCCCGGGTTTTGCGGCAGCAGGTCGCCGAGGGCGCGGCTGCATCGGCCAGTGAATCCTCTGAAGTGGTTCCGACGCCGGCCGTTGAAGGAACCGGTACGGAAGGATCTATGGAGACAAACGCCAATCCGGCCGGAGTTTCCGCGGAAAAGAAAAAAACCGTCGAGAAAAAAGTCGCCGGGGCGGGCGCGGAGTCCGGAGCTGAATCCGCCGCCGAAGATCCCTTTGCCGCTAAAGCGGCGGAAGGAGAAAAGCCCGCCGCCGAAAAGAAACCCGCCGTCGAGGAGAAGCCGACGGGCGAATCCAAACCAACGGGCAAAAGTATTCTTGGCACGCTGATCAAAAAGGCCGCCGGCGGCGGCAATAAGCGGCAATAAGACGGCGCCTCAAGCCGGCGCGGTAAAAGAATCGCCCGAAAAAGCGACGCCGGCCGATAA
>JBEKIK010000107.1:0-6665 GCA_050011795.1 Thermoguttaceae bacterium
TTCCGGACGCAACAAGGTGCAAGGGACGCGGAGCTACATGGCACCCGAGCAGATTCGCGGCAAGGCCCAGGACCTGCGCGCGGATGTATATAGTTTCGGCTGTATGTTGCACGAGTTGCTTTCGGGCAGGCCGCCGTTTACGGGTGTAAACTCCAACGACCTGTTGATGAAACACCTGCGAGTCCCGCCGCCGCCGCTGGAGGCTTTTAACAGTAATGTATCTTCGGAGTTCGCCCAATTGGTCCGCAAGTGCATGTCAAAGAATCCAGCCGCACGGCCCAATACAATGGAAGATTTTTTGGGCGAGATTCGCATGATACGGATGTTCAAAATTCAACCCAAATCCCCGGAATAGGCTAATGACAGGACCGGAATATCGCCTGGCTTTTGAGCGGCCGATCTACGAATTGGAGGATCGGCTCTTGAAGCTCGATACTAAGACCGAGCAGACGCCCGAGGTCCGCAACGAAATTCGCCGTTTGCGCCGGGAGCGCGTGGATCTGATTAAACAGATCTACAATAATTTGAAGCCTTGGGAGAAGGTCGAGGTCGCCCGGCATCCGGATCGGCCCATGACCGCCGATTATATCGAACTGATCTTCGACGAATTCGTGGAACTGCACGGCGATCGGTGTTTTGGCGACGATCGCGCGATCCGCACCGGCTTTGCCAAGCTCGACACCTTTAAAGTGATGATTGTCGGGCATCAAAAGGGCAAGAGCCTTAAGGAGCGCAGCCTGTGCAATTACGGATACGCCCATCCCGAAGGGTACCGCAAGGCGATCGGCAAGATGCGCCTGGCGGCCAAGTTCCACATGCCCATCATCTGCTTCATCGATACCGGCGGGGCATATCCGGGCATCGGGGCCGAAGAACGCGGACAGGCTCAAGTAATCGCCAATTCGATGTTCGAAATGTCCAGGCTGCCGGTCCCCATCATCTGCGTGATTATCGGGGAAGGGGGGTCCGGCGGGGCGCTGGGAATCGGCGTGGGCGACCGCGTGGCCATGCTCGAACACGCCTATTATTCGGTAATCAGCCCGGAGGGCTGCGCAGGCATCCTTTGGAAAAGCCATGCCTTCAAAGAACAGGCCGCCGAAGCCTTGAAAATGACCGCTAAAGATCTTCTCGGCCTGGGCGTTATCGACGAAATCATTCATGAGCCCCTGGGTGGCGCCCATCGCGATCACCACCTTATGGCCAACCGCCTGAAAATCTACCTCCGCAACACGCTACGCGCACTAACCGCCGTTTCGCTGGATCAATTAGTGGAGGATAGATACCAAAAGTTCCGCCGCATGGGTATATTTATTGAAGGAAACAACGACACCGCTGCCCAGCCGCCCGGTGAAACTCATGCGGTTAAACCGCCCCACCGCCAAACGGAAACGGCGACCCCTGAAACAAAATAGTCCGGAAATTATTTTACCTTACTTTTTTACCGCGGTCATATATACCACGAAAGGAAAATGTCTAATGAGCACCAACAATTCCCAACAACCCCCCTCCGGTTCCGGAAAAACTTGCCGCTGCGCAAGCAAAATGTCCCTAATCGTCTGGATCGCGGTTCTGCTTGTTATCGTCGTCGTTTTATATGTACGTTTTACGCCAAGCGGTCAAGAGATGATGGGAAACATAGCCAACCACATAGCCAACGAAGGCTTCGTTAATGGGCTCCGGAATTGGCTCCTGGGCGAGGGTAACGTGCAAGCCGAGAATGAGGCCGCCGCGGAATTGGAGAAATGCGGGGTCATTGTTATTAAAGAACGCGACAAAGGAGTTACCTCCATAGACTTCAGCAACTGTCCAAAACCCACCGACGAGGCCTTAAAACTAATTACCAAACTCCGCCACTTAAACTCGGTGAACTTTTCAAATGCCGAAATCATCGACGATCAACTTGCTTATCTTGCCAAAATGAATCATTTGAGTAACGTGTTGATAAGCGGAACTCTGATCACCGATGCCGGCTTAGTCTATCTGGTCGACTCGCCTGCCATTCAAACCCTGCACGCAAGTCACACTAAAATTACCGATAAAGGAATGGAGCAGATAGCTAAACTTCCTATGCTGACCATATTGAACATTTCTGGCACCGGCATAACCGACAAGGGGATTAAGCAAATTGCGCAGTTGCCGGAACTCAATTGGCTGTTGATTCAGAGCACTAACGTTACCGATGCCGGATTGGCCGAACTGGCTTCCTTACCCATGTTAAGACGCCTCACAATCAGCAAGGACATGAAAATTTCCAAGGAAGCCATCCAAAAGCTCTTAAAAGTCTTCCCCAAACTGCAAGTGGATATTTACGCTCCGGAACCGCCCGCTGCAAAACCGCCATCCGACGTTCCGCTCGCTGCCGGAACCGAAAAAGATGAAGCTAAGGCCTCGGGGGAAAACAAACCCGGCGATCAATAACCGGTGAGATATTGCCAACAAACCGCTTGCGGTTTAGTGATGCTCCGACATAAAACTACTTTCCCTTCGGGCGATGGTGCAACTGACGCCCAAACAAGGTTTTACGCCCTCCCTCCAACGTCCGATAATGTTTCTTATGTTCGGTCGGAAAGGTTGTTTTTCCCGGGAATAAAGGGGATTTTCACCAACCCAAAACATTTATCTTATAAAATATTCATGCAAATTCGAAGCGAACAAAAAAACTTGCCGCCGTAGAATGTGAACCGCGGGCAAAAGTCCATTTGCCCGCGCGATCCTTCGCCTTCGCTCGGGATGACACCTTGGAATTTCAGATAGGCTTCAATTTTCCCGCCGGATGGGCGTCAAATTCCGGCCTATTCCTGACCGCCCCCCCTGCTCTGTTGAGGGGCTTGAGGGTCAATGGCCTCCTGGGTCTGGCGTCCGGGGTCTTCCAACTTTTTGTCGGCCTGGCTGCCAAATTCTTCCATTTTTTGACCTGCCTGTTGTAATTTCTCTTCCACCATCCGGCCGCTGTTTTGCAAATCTTCCTGCCCGATGTTTTTATTCTCCGGCTGCGACGCCGGCGCGGAAGGCACGAGTTTCTGATCCAGTTCGTCGATGTATTTGCCTATTACAGCGCGGACGTCCTCCGGCAAAATTGGGTTGGCGTTCCGCGTTAGGCGCGCAATGGCATCGCCGGAATACGATTTTAATACCATTTGCCGAGCCGTTTCCGAAAGGGTTACGGCGAAAAATGTGATCACTACGCACAAAAGCACGCCTTTAGCCAATCCGAACAACGCCCCCATCTGCCGATCAAACTCCTTGAGCTTTATCCGGTCGACGATTCCCGAGACCATCCTAAACAGCAACCAAATCGCCAGGGAAGTCAAGATATAAAGTACCAGCATGGCCAAAAAGCGATTCCATGGATCTGTTGCACTAAAGTACGGTGCTAACGGGGCACTAAAATGAAGCGCAACCCAGGCACTGACCAGCAACGAAGCCAGCGAAGCCAATTGCCAGATCATGCCCTTCCAAGCCCCTAAAACCGTGGTTCCCAACAAAACGACCAACATGACAATGTCGTAAGTTTGAATTACCGAGTTCATGTTCAGTGTTCGGGGTTCAGTGTTCGGGGTTCAGGGGGTTGGGAGTATACTGAAAAAGAGCAAATTAGCGAAGAGCACTGTAGTAATCAACGCACCAGAGCACGGAAACTACTTGGCGTGTCCTTATACTGCAATCAAAAGAGTCTCCGTTTAACGTGAAGTCTTACAACCAGTTCTGAACTTAACCCTGAACCCTGAATTCTTTGGGAAAAATGTCATCTTGTCTTAGTGAGGCCATGTTTGTAATATGTTGACCTAGCATGGGAAACTTGAATAATATAGGTTGTTTAGGATATTTAGAGCAATTCTAAAAAAGCTTTAAAAAAGGATACACATGAATACCGCTAAGCAAGGCAAACCAACAGAACAGCCCTCAGGAGGTTATAAAGACCGGCCTTGGATTCCGCGGTTTTGGGACGGAATGAACACGTCGGGATGGATCGGGCTGTTGGTTCGCAACCGCTTCGCCATCGCCCCGTATCGCATCGGGATGGCGATTATTGTGTTTATAGTGAGCCTGATCAATTTTTTTCTTTGGGCCCTTCAGACTCTAATCTTCGGGCGGCGGATCGCACGAACCACATTGAAAAACGATCCCATTTTTGTCATTGGTCATTGGCGGTCCGGTACGACCTTGTTGCACGAACTATTGGTGCTCGACCGTCGGCACACATTTCCCGATACTTATGCCTGCTTCACTCCCAATCACTTTTTAGTCTCAGCCTGGTTTTTCAAACCCTTGCTAAAATTTCTGCTGCCGTCTCGCCGGCCCATGGACAACATGCCCGCCGGCTGGGACCGGCCGCAGGAGGACGAATTCGCCTTGTGCAACATGGGCGTGCGCTCGCCGTATTTGACCGTTGTTTTTCCCAACCATCCTCCGCAGTACCCGGAATATCTGGACCTCGAAGGACTGCCTCAGAAGGCGCTTAATCGCTGGAAATCAAAATTATTCTGGTTTCTCCAATGCCTGACTCTCCGGCAGCCAAAGCGGATGGTGCTCAAATCGCCGGCGCATACCTGCCGCATAAAAGTTTTATTGGAGCTTTTTCCCAACGCCAAGTTCGTGCATATCGTTCGCGATCCTTATGTGATTTTCCCGTCCACGATCAACCTCTGGAAGCGGTTATATCGCGATCAGGGCCTGCAATCGCCCAAGTTCAAGGGTCTGGAGGAGTATGTCTTTAGCACCTTTGAGCGGATGTACAAAGTCTTTGAGCGTGATAGGCATTTGTTCGCTCCCGGCCAATTTTGCGAGGTCCGTTACGAAGATCTCATTTCCGATTCGATTGAGCAAATGCGGCGGATTTACGATGAGCTCGAATTGGGCGATTTTGACGCGGTCCGTCCCGCGCTGGAAACCTACATGGCCGGCCAGAAAGATTACAAGACCAACCGCTATCAGCTTTCTCCGGAAAATCGCGGCGAAATCGGCCGCCGTTGGGGAAAATACCTGGTTCAGTACGGGTATCTAGCCGCCGAGCAAGCGGTATCTATTGAGAAAAAAATAAAAAGCGGGGAATTACCGTCGCCAATCTCTATTTTGAAATAGGCGGCGTGCTCGGTATCTTTGAAAGGCTGGCATGGTAGGAATTCAACCAGTCTTCAATCTGCTTGACCAGCGGCGAATTCCCCTGGGATTGCGCAAGTTCCACGGCCTTTTGTGCTTCGGCAAAGGCCTTGGATGATTGGCGCATATTGGCATAAGCAAGAGCTAAATTGAAATGAATTTCCGGAGAATCCGGCTTCAGTCTCAGAACTTTCTGATAATGTTCGATTGCCTCTTGCGGCCGGCCTGTTTTCAGCAACGCGATAGCCAGGTTGTTATGGGCCTCGGTGAAGTCCGGGCGAAGCCTCAGGACTTTCTCGAAATGATCGATAGCCTCCCGTAACCGGCCGGTATTGATTAAGGCCACGCCCATGTTGTAGTGGGCTTTAGGGCGGTCGGATTCCAGGCGTATGGCTTGATCATATTGTTCAATGGCTTCTTGAAATCGGCCTGTATTAAAAAATGCGTTAGCCAGGTTGTAATGGGCCTCGAAGCAATCGGGTTTGAGACGCAGGGCTTGCCTGCAGTATTGGATCGCCTCCTCAGGCCGGCCTGTTTGCACCAGCGCCCCCGCCATGTTATTCAGGGCCACGAGATAATCAGGATTGACCCGCAGGGCCTGGCGCAAATGATCGATGGCCTCCTGGTACCGGCTTGATTGTATTAATATGGCGGCTAGATTGGAGTGTGCAAAGGAATCGTTTGGCTCGAGCCGCAGAACTTGCTCGTATTGTTTAGCCGCCTCCAGCGAATGGCCTTCTTTGTTTAGGGCAACGCCCAGGTTATAGTAACCCAGCCAAAAAGCAGGATTTTTTTCCAGCGCCGCCCGATTAAAAGTAATAGGGTCGCGATATATGCCGCTTTGCCCCCATGATAAAAAAGCGGGAATTCCCGCGGCCAAGACGACCATTGCCCAGCATTTTTTATTACGGACGCGGCGCTGCCATGTAATTAATCCCGCCGTGACCAATGCTATAACGCCTATAATGGCGACGTGCTGATAGCGGTCGGCCACCAGCGAAAATCTCATGAAACCCACGTCTGTAAATCCCATCACGGGAAAAAGCGCCACGCAGAAAAATCCCCAGGCAAATAAAAAAGGCCGGCTCCAGCTTGTCCTATACCGCCATAAAACGGCGGTCATGCCCAACATTGCCAACAGCGGCAGCCACCACAGCGGATTGCTAGCTTGAATGCGCCACAGCGGATAAACAGGGTCCATTAACTTTCGTCAGGATTGCTGCGATGACAAAAAAAGGGAGAATCCATGCGAAATCCCGCCGCCTCAAGGGCCTCAGCCACCAAACAATCCCCAACAACAGCACCGGCAAAACGGCCGCGGATCCCTTGCTGAGCATCGCAAACAAAAATGCCGCCAGGCTCAGCCAATACCAGGGAAAACGGTGGGCAGTGGACGGTGGGCAGTGGGCAGTATCTTGTTCCCGCGGTCCTCCCTGGGAACGCACGGGTGCCATGCCCACGTTTACCGTGGGCATGGCGGCCTTCAAATACCACAAAATCGACAACTGGAGGAACAGCATCGCCGTCAGGTTTTTTCGCGAAGAGATCCAGGCAACCGATTCCAC
>JBEKIK010000108.1:0-6287 GCA_050011795.1 Thermoguttaceae bacterium
TGATATACTGGGTAAGATACTATAAATTCATCGCATGGCTAGATTAGCGAGATTGCTCATTCCGGGACTGCCACATCACATAACCCAGCGCGGCAACCGCAGACAGCAGACATTCTTCAACGACGGCGGACATTCCTCATCCCGGTAGGGAAATTCTGGGAAATTCCCCCAAGTTCATGTACCGGCTTTTTACCGCACATTGTAATTCACATTCCGACGAAAATCCGGTCTGGCAGATCTCCAGCGGCACATTCGAGTCGGTGCTTGCCCTATACCAACGCGATCAAGACGCCTTTGATCGCGGTTTAGGCGTAGGGTGAAGTTTTGAATTCAGAATTCAGAATGAAGAAACTGCTGGGAATTTTGCATTTCACTCCACCGGCCGCCCACTTCTCCCATTCCTCCCAATTTTCCCTTTTCGTCTTGACTCAAAACGCCCTTTTTGTAAAACTTCGCCGTCTGGCTCGAATGATAAAATGGCCACTTTGATTGTCTGAGCGGCTTTTTCGATTCCCATTCTCTCTCCTCAATTAAAAACCTAATCCAGCAGGAGACTAAATAATGTTACGAAACCATGGATGGTTGACCCTGATAACATTGGCGGTCATTGGCATTTTAGGGTGCGGCAAGTCGGAGGGACCGGTACAACGATCCACGAGGTCCCCGGACGGAAACATACAATCCGCGGTTAATCAGAAGGCAGATACCCCGGAGGCTGCCTGCCGTGAGTTCTTAGAGGCAGTGCGAACCGGCAATGACGAAAAGGCCGCACAAATGCTCAGCGCAGTGGCGCAGGAAAAAGCGGCCGCTTTGGGTCGCAGCATTACACCGTCGGCCAGCGATACGGCCCGATTTGCCATAGGAAAAGTCAAATATGTCGGCGAAGACGGGGCCCAAGTGGAATCGACCTGGACTGACGTTGATAACGACGGCCAAGCCCATTCAGACAGTGCAGTCTGGGTGATGCGGCGAGAGCAACAGGGCTGGCGGATAGTGGGCGTGGCAGCAACTATCTTCCAAGGTGAGCCGCCGCTGGTGTTAAACTTTGAGGATCCCGACGAAGTGTTAAAAAAACAAGAATGGGCCCGTGCAGAAATTCTTCGTAGGGCGGAAAAAGAAAACTTGCAGGCTAAAGAGCCGGAAAATTCAGAAAATTCCATGCGTAGGTAAAATGATAAAAATACTAGTATTTTTTTGATTTTATTTGACTATTAACCATTACAGACCAAGTCTAATCTAAAAAGCCATAAAATTTAGTTACTTGTTTTTGCGGATAAAATAATCGCAACTCTTTACGAAGATTAGAGTTACGAAATAATACACAAAGAGAATTCCCTCAGGAATTCTCTTTTTTTTATTTAGGGGGCTGTACTACAAGCACTTTTCGACCTAGCATTTTATAAACATTCGATGTATTGCCCCTAAAATGCCGGGTTCACCCAATTGGAAAATTTCCCCATACACTGGATTGACAACTGATTGAACTATGCTAGCTTATCCATCTAAGACGTTTACCTGTTACCGTGGGTATGATAAGTAAAGTTCATCAGAGCGGTGGATTTGCCGGCTGAAGTTTTCAAATTAGACAACGAATAATTTTATGGAGATCTCCTCGGCTGGAGGCCGTCAGGGTCGGGGAGAAATGGAGTTTGTGACGGCGCATGTGCGCGTTCCTCAACGCTACGGTACCTGTTAGTTGGAGGTTTCAAGAATGAATCGAACGTATCTTTTGGGCATCGCGATATTTGTCGCGGTGCTGGGTCTGGCCCTTGTGGGCACTCAAGCAGTAGCAGGCGATTGCTGCGCTCCCGCAGCCTGCGCTCCGGCAACTTGTGCTCCGGCGACTTGTGCGCCGGCTTCTTGCTGCCCGGTGTCCTGCTGCCCGCGTCATCATCGTGCACGGTCTTGCCGTCCGCGGTCCTGCTGTCCGGTTTCTTGCTGTCCGGCGCCTTGCGCTCCGGCGGCATGTGCTCCGGCGCCCTGCGCTCCGGTAGCATGTGCTCCGGCGCCCTGCGCTCCGGCGGCTTGCGCTCCGGCGTGCTGTGCATCGACCTGCGAGCCCGTGTCTTGCTGTCCGCGTCATCACCGCCGTGTACGGTCCTGCCGTCCGCGGTCCTGCTGTCCGGTTTCTTGCTGCGTGGCGCCTTGTGCTCCGGCGGCCTGTGCTCCGGCGGCCTGTGCTCCGGCCACTTGCGCCCCGGCATGCTGCCCGTCGACCTGCGAGCCAGTGTCATGCTGTCCGCGTCATCACCGCCGTGCTCGCTCCTGCCGTCCGCGGTCTTGCGAGCCTGTAACCTGCTGTGCGGCTACCTGTGAATCAGGTTGCTGCGGCGGCGCTCCGGCGTCCGGCGCTCCGGTGACAACCCCGAAGGAAGCTCCTGCGGCTCCGTCACCGGCTCCGCCGACTGCTCCCGCTCCGAAGTCCACCTAAGCCTTCGGTAAAGTTGACTGCAAAGAGCCGTTCATGCTTGCACGAACGGCTCTTTTTATGCGCCAACGACAACGCGGCGTGCCAAATTCGCCTTTACAGCACATTCCACTTAAATGTAGCGGGTAACATTGGGTGGCACGGGCATCTTGCCCGTGTTTTTCCGAGCACTGACGAAACGCCAGTACCACAAAAACGCTGCACTTATCTGAAAAGCGCTCTAGAACGATTCGTGTTTCGACTTTTTGTTCTTTCGATTTTTCGATGTGAAAAGAATGTGGCGATTATTTTTTGTTTTTCCTACTGCAAACCAGTAAACGGAAGAATTTCAATTTCACTTCTATAAACCACAATTCTTTAATTGTGAATATAGGTATTATGCACATACTGCGTAAGGCAGTGTGTCTTTTTACTTTGTAAAACCTGAAAAAATTTGCGGATTGCGAAGGTTTTTCGGCCGACATTAACGGTACGGTCATTCCCGTCTGATTCACTCAATTTCCATCTTCTCGTCAAGAAAAGGTTGTAAATATGTGGCGTAAAATAGCCTACGCTGGAATTCTGGGCCTGATTGCCTTGTCCTTCGGTTGCACCATGTGTTGTCATCCTTACGACAATAACGGACCGGTGTACGACAGCAATGGTCAATGTGCTTCCGAAGTTCGGGCAGGTTCGATCCTTGAAGGCGGCGCCGTACAACCTTCGCCCGCCGACTTGAATCAAGGAAAGACCAAAGAAACCACACCCAACGTCGGGCAGAGATTAGGGATTAGAGGCTAGAGGTTAGGGATTAGAGATGGCGAAACCGCAAGCGGTTTTCTCTTTATTCGTCATTCATTTCCGTCATTCTACATGGTTCTCCGGCCTCTTGTCCCTGGCCTCTGGCCCATCATCGCTTATTTGTTCTCCTTCCGGCTCGTGATGCTTGGATTCATATTCTTCGGCCAACACGGAGGGGCACACCTCTTCCACCCCGCATTGCGGGCAGACGATCCGGATCAGATCGGTACTACTGAGTTTCAGATTGTGCGTTTGGCAGTAATCGTAAAGCTGTTTTAGATGTTTGCAGGTCATTTTGTGTGATTTCCTCCTTTTGTGTTTAGCAATCGGGCGATTTCGGGCATCAGGCCGTAGGAAAGGGCCAGCAATTTGATCGGATGGATGGTGGGCTTATCGGTGCCCTGTTCCATCTGGATTTTGCAGGTGCTACATTCGGTCGCGCCAGCCTGTAACGAGGGGCTGCGCAATTGGTTTATCAGCCGTATTCCCGCCCGCAAACTGCCGCGATAGTTTTTCTCGAACAGCCCGAAGGTTCCTGCCATGCCGGAGCATCCTTTTTCGATGTGCTCGATCCGCACGCCTGGAATTAAGCCCAGGAGATTTTCGCCGGGAGTGCCGACCCGCAAGGCCTTCAGATGGCACGGCGTATGATATCCCAGCATGACGTTAATGGGCTTCAGATCTATTTGCAGTTTGCCTAGGGTGTGCATTTTCCACAGGTAAGTGCAGACCTCGCTGCTATTGGCGGCCAACAACCGGGCGTCGTCGTCGTCGACCAGTTGCGGATATTCCCGCGTAAGACATAATGCCGCGGCCGGTTCCGTGGCAACGACATGATATCCTTGGCGCACGGCTTCGGCCAGGATGGCGACGTTGTGTTCGGCCAGGGATCGAGCGTGATCGAGCGCACCGCAGGCAATCGAGGGCATGCCGGCCGGCTTTTGCTGGGGATGCACGTATACTCCCATGCCGTTATGTTCCAGCACGGCAACCAGGGCTTCGCCCAGTTGCGGGTCGAAGTAATTCGCATAGGTATCCACGAAATATAGGACCTTTTGATCGCCGTGGCGTATCGGCCGCGTCAGGCGGCGGCGATGGGCGCGGCGGATAAAATTCCGCGAGGTCAAACGGGGCAATTTGCGTCCCTGGGCGATGCCAAAGGTCTTTTCCAGCAACCAGCGCATTTGCCGGTTGCCGAGGGCCCAGTTGGTTACCGGGCTGAGCAAACCGCCCAGTGCGCCGAGGATGTCGAGGTGTATCATTGCCCACGCGGCAAAGGTCAGTCCGTTGGCGGCGACGTAGGCTCCTTTGCTTTCCCGCATCAGCCGGGGAATATCGACGCCGGCCGGACATTCCAGGCGGCACATATGGCAGTGCACGCATAAATCGGCGATGCGTTTAAATTCCGCACCGGTAAGCTGGTGCAGATTTACCGCGCCGGAAAGAATCCCGCGCAGTAAATTGGCTTTCGCGCGGGGCGACGCCTCTTCGCTGGGCGTAATGTGGAAAATCGGGCACATGCGGGCTTCGGGCGATTGAGTCCGGCACAAGCCGCATCGGTTGCAGTCGATCACCGCGTCGACGACCTTCAGCGGGTCCCAGTCCAACTGCAATTCGACCAGGTCGCGCATTACGGGCCGATCGACGGGCGAATCGGTTAGGGCGGGCGAAGAGGCGGGGCTAGTTCTAATCGCCGGCTGCAGATTGCGCAGCAAAAGTTCCGGATCGTCGCCCACGATCTTGCCGGGATTGAGGATGTTTTCCGGATCGAAAATCAGTTTGATAGCGCGGAATACATCGTACAACGGCCCGGCTTGTTGTTTGAGGAACTGCGTGCGGCTTAGACCATATCCCTGTTCGCCGGTAATCGAGCCGCCGACGTCCATTACTTCCCGGTATAGTTCCTCGGTAAGGCGGCGCATGCGTTCCACGTCGTCCGGATTGGCTAAATCGAGAAACGGACGAATGTGCAATCCTCCGTGGCCGGCATGGGCCAGCAACGAGGCCGTTACCTGTTGCCGCTTCAGTACATTTTGCACCCGGGGTAGGAAATCGGGTAAAATTTCCGGTGGTACGGCGACGTCGTCGGCCACGGGTACTGCCCGGGCCGCGCCTTTCAGCCGATATGAAGAAGGCTGAAGTGGACCAATCAAGCGCCAAAACAATTTCAACTCATCCGGATCGAAGGCCTGGCGGACCGCGTAAGCCAGACGTTTAGTCTGCGTCAGATAGGCGGCCATCTCGCGCATGTTGTTCTGCAGTTCGACGGCATCGGCGGCTTCTTGCTCGACCAGGAGCAAGGCCTCGGCGTCGGCCGGGATCAACAGATCGAAACGCACTTTGGCTTCCCGCGCCAGACTGAGATGCCGGCGGTCCATCAACTCGCAGGCGGTGGGTTTCCAGGGCAGAATTTCCCGCACCGCGCGAGAAGCCTTCTCCAGACTGTCGAACAACAACAAAGAGGCTCCGCGCGGTCCTGGCAGAGGCTGCGTGACAAGAGAGGCTTCGGTGATTATGACTAGCGTTCCCTCCGACCCGGCCAGCAGCCGGGCGACATCGAGATAATCCTCGCCCAACACGCCGTCGAGGTTGTAGCCGCAGCGGTTGAGGGGACTTTTTAAGCGGTGAGATCGGATCAAATCGGCGTTGTCTTTCAACAGCGCGGCCAGGCGGTTTACCAGATCCCGTTTGCGCGGAATGGTGCTGGCGCTGGCGCCGTTGGAAAGGGGTTCCCTACCCAGTTCGAGGATCTCGCCGTCGGATAGAACCGCTTGCAGGCCGGCGACGTAATTGCGGACTGGGCCGTATTTCAACCAGCGGCTGCCGGAGGTATCCAGGGCAACCACGCCGCCCACGGTGGTGACGGCGGCTTTGGCCGGATCGGGGCCGAAGATGCGGCCCAGCGGTCGCAACTGGGCGTTGAGGCGCTCCAGGACCGTGCCGGCTTGCACGCGGACTTTCTCGGCATCGATGCGGATTACGTGACGCAGATACTTGGAAAGGTCGACGATTATTCCGGGCCCCAGCGACCCGCCGGCCGAGGCCGTGCCTGCGCCCCGGGCGTGAACGGGCAATTTAT
>JBEKIK010000109.1:0-6285 GCA_050011795.1 Thermoguttaceae bacterium
TTTGTCATTTTTAATCCGGCCCCGGACATAGACATCGCCTTCAAGAGTTACGATCTCCGGTGTTTCAAGACACAAAGCATCGGCCATCCGTGCGATGCCCCCGCCCGCGAAGGGAACCCGCGCTTGCGACCCGCCGATCAGCTTCGGCGCGATAAATACGTGGACTTCGTCGATCTGCCGGGCGTCGAAAAAGGAACCAAGAACTCGGCTGCCGCCTTCGACCAGCACGTTGGTCATCCGTCGCCGGCCCAACTCCTCCAAAAGCGAATGCAGCCGATCGATGTGGTTCTTCCCCGGGCACTCGAACACCTCGCAGCCGGCATCGTCGAGCCGACGGCGATTCGACGCCGACGCCTCGCTGCCCGCGGCAACCAGCACGGGCGATTCGGCCGCGGTGCGAACCAATTGGCTATCCGGAGAAAGCAACGCTTGGGTATCGAGAACTACACGTAACGGAGTGCGCGGTCCGGGGGGCCGTGCGGTCAACAGAGGATCGTCCATGAGCGCGGTTTCGCGTCCCACGATAATCGCATCTATCCGTCCGCGCAGCTTGTGGAGCAGTTCGCGCGATTTTTCGTTTGAAATCCAGCGGCTTTCGCCACCGCCAATAGCCATCTTGCCGTCAAGCGACATCGCCCATTTGGCGATTATCCAGGGCCGGCCGGTCTGAAGAAGTTTCAGATACGGTGAGTTCAGTCGCCGGGCCTCGAACTGGAGCACTCCGACTTCAACCTCCATGCCGGCCGCTTGCAACTCGGCCATTCCGCCGCCAGCGACTTGGGGAAACGGGTCATTCATGGCTACGACCGCACGCCGTATGCCCGATGCCATTATAGCCTTGGTGCAAGGCGGGGTTTTGCCAAAATGGCTGCACGGCTCCAAAGTAACGTACATGGTAGCCCCGGCGGCTCGCGGCCCGGCCAGTCGCAAGGCCTCCACCTCGGCATGTGGACCGCCGAATCGCCGATGCCATCCTTCGCCGATGATCTCCGCACCCCGGGCGATAACGCAGCCCACCATCGGATTCGGCTCGACGTACCCCTGTCCGTTGGCCGCCAATTCCAAGGCCCGACGCATGTGCCAGAGGTCAAGATCGACATAGGACATGGGAAAACCAGGGGGCTGTGAACTGTGGACGGCAGACTAATCATTTAGCCCCCGGCGAACACACCGGGGGTTTGGCCGCGGTTTTATGCCGCGAAAGGCGAATAGGGAATTTCGATCCCGGCTGGTTGATTATAGCCTATACGAAAGCTAATTGATATTGCCAATATTAGGGAGATATGTAGATTGTTATGGTAAATGGTTTCCGAGAATGATGAAAAACGCCCTCACCCTTGTCCAAGCAACGAAAATCGGACGACATGCCCTTGGAAATCTGGCAGGTGGAACTGCGGCGGCAATTCGGCCGCGAACGGAAATTTCGCCTGTGTGAACGGAAATACACCCGGCGCAAGCGCCGGGGCTAAACAAAAAAAGCACAACATCCATGAGCGACTATATCGAAGTTGTCACCACGACCGAAAGCCGCGATGATGCCCAGGCCATTGGCCAAGCCCTTGTCGAAGGGCGATTGGCGGCCTGCGCGCAGATCGTCGGGCCCGTCACCAGCATTTATCGTTGGCAGGGCAAAATCAACACGACCCAAGAGTGGCAATGCCGGGCCAAAACCAGGCGGGAACTTTACGATCGCGTCGAGGAAACCATCCGCCGCCTGCACCCGTATCAATTGCCCGAAATCATCGTCATCGCCCTGACCGCCGGCAGCGCCGATTATCTGGCATGGCTGGCGGAGGAAACCAATAAGGATAAATGTTGAAGGAAACCGCTTGCGGTTTCGCGCCGCTTGCCGCCCGGCGCGACCGTTGTACGCAACCAAATGCGCGACCACCGGTCGCGGCTTTATGCGAATTTCCAATATTCCTCCCGTGCAAGAAACCCCGAAAAAACAACTGACGCTCTTCGATTCCACGTGCCTGATCGTGGGGATCATCATCGGCGCCGGGATCTACGAAGTGGTTCCGGACGTGGCCAAAGGCGCTCGGTATTGGTGGGCGTTTTTGGGAATTTGGGCCGTCGGCGGCCTGATCTCGCTCTGCGGCGCCCTGGGCTACGCGGAATTGGCCTCCGCATATCCTAAAGAAGGCGGCGATTACGTTTACTTAACCCGAGCCTACGGCCGTTGGGCAGGCTTCCTCTTCGGCTGGCTGCAACTCGCCGTAGTCCGGCCGGGCGACATCGCCGCGATGGCCTTCATCTTCGCCCGATATGCACAAAAGATTTACGACCCGTTTCCCCATGCCATGGCACAGTATTGGAGTCATCTGATCTACGCTGCGGCAGCGGTGGCCATGCTCACGGGCATCAACATCGTTGGCGTGCCCCAAGGAAAGTGGACGCAGAACCTGCTGACTACGGCCAAGGCCCTGGGATTGTTGGCCATTGTTGCCGTGGCGATTGCGGGACCGGGGGCTTCCGAGAGTTCAACAATCGTCGATTCCAAACCGCTAAGCCTGGCATTGATTCTTGTGCTGTTCACTTTCGGCGGCTGGAACGAAATGGCATACGTGGCGGCGGAAGTAAAAAATCCAGCCCGAAACATCGTCCGGGCATTAGTCCTGGGAACCCTAGCCGTTACGCTCCTCTATCTTTTAGTCAACGGAGCATTCCTCTACACACTGGGTTTGGCAGGCGTGGCGAATTCCAAAGCGATCGCCGCGGACACCGTCTCGACGTTGTTTCCCAAGCTCGGCGCCGCTATTGTCAGTGCCTTGATCTGCATATCGGCCCTGGGCGCCACGAACGGTTTGATCTTCGCCGGCGCGCGGATTTCCTATGCCGTGGGCGTCGAGCATCGAGTCTTCCGGGCATTGGGCCGGTGGAACGCGCAAACCGGCACGCCGGTCCGGGCGCTCCTGCTTCAAGGAGCGATTGCCGTGGGGTTGATCGTTTTGCTCGGTTCCTTTGTCAACGCCATCCTTTATACGGCCGCGGCAGTCTACTCCTTTTACTTGGCAACCAATCTGGCGGTCATTGTACTGCGTTTCAAAGAGCCTGATGCCCAGCGCCCCTACCGCGTGACGGGTTATCCCATGCCCACCATATTTTTTTGTGTTGTAAGCGCTTTCCTGATCCAAAGCGCCGCGTCATACCAGCCGGAAGTCGCCCGAGTGGCGCTGCTGATTTTGCTACTCGGGTTGCCTTTGTATTGGCTGAGCAACCGGTTGCGTTAGTATCCGCGTGCTTTCTCAGCGGATAAAGGGACAGGCCCGGAAATGGGCGTCAAATATTCAACTTTTTGCACACCCAGAACACGCCTCCGCCCACGATGGATGCCAGAATAATAATAATTATAAAATCAGACGGCCACTTCCACAAAATCCCCCTGCGTATTAAGGCGAATATGATCTCGCACAGAATGCCTGTAATGCCAAAAGCTATAATGGCGTACATGGTCCAACGTTGAATGTTGTCGTCTTGTGCCATAACATTTTCTCCTTGTGGCGGGCATGAATACAACGAAACGCCCTATTTCCACATAGTTTTACGAGAAATGGGCAGTCTGTAAATAGGAAAATAGACGGGAAAAGACGACAATTTTGTCTGTTCTAAGGTTTTTTGGCCGGGTTTTCAGAGTTTTCGGGTTTTTCAGACGGGCGCCGATCAGGACCAAAGCCCTCGCCCGGCGGACCAGGACTAAATCCATCCGGTCCGCGACGAAACATACCCGGCGGTCTGTTCTTCTCGATATACAGGCGCTGCAATTGCTGTTGCATATCCTCGCTGGGCAGAATCATCAAGCCATCGCGTTCCGCGGGGTCTAATTTCTCGAAAAACTCGGCCAGCAGTTTGTCGTTGACCGGACCTTCCATGCCCGGTCCGCGCCGCGGGTTCTTTTGCCGCATTAGGTTATGAGCCCAGTTTTGGACGATGTGGATTTGTTCGGCCGGAGGCTTGGCTTCAAGTAGTTTTTGGGTTTTCAGGGTAAACTTCGCTTGCAATTCGACCAAATCGCTCTCCGAAAATAAGGACTCTTTACTTTGTCCGCCCGGCGGGCGCTGCCACATCATCCACATTACCCACCGGTGCCGAGCGGCGGCATCCATACTCCATTGACTATTCTGCGGCCATTCCGGCAAACCCAAACCTTTTATGAACGTCGTTTCGTGATTTTTCGCATATTCTTCCATCCAGTTCCATAGGGTATCGGAATCCTTGCCCGGCGGCGGCCTGTTGGTAATTTCGGTTTGTTCTTTCTGCTTGCGATCCTTGATCCAATCCATGCGTTTTTCGGCCGACAAGGTCGATTCCGGGCGGCTGTATGGCGGCAACAACCTGTACCATTCGTAATAACGGTTCATAATGCCGCGTAGCTCGTCGGCATGTTCATCCTTCTGGATTTGTTCGTGCAATTTCCGCAGCCGGTTTTGTTCGTCCGCACCGATACCGGCGAATCGTTCCCGCTTGCGCGACAGTTCGTCCTTTTGATCGGGGGTGAGAGTCTGGATATACTTCACTAAATCTCCCTTGACGTCGACCGTGCCCGGACGGCTCGCAAGGGCGGTTTCCTCCTTGGAGTTTCCCTTGGAAAAAAGTCCGCTTTGTTGCAGCAAACGGAGAAATTCGATGTCTTGAATCTGTCGGTATTCATCAAGATTTTCCAGCACGGGCAGGTCTCGAATCAATTCCTTGTTCAATTCCCTGTTCGGATTCGGGGCGATCAGTGTAAATGCCACGAAACCGGCCAGACCGGCCGCGAACATTATCCCGCCGGCCAGCAGCCACGTCCGCCTGCGCCGCCGCGGCGTCTCCTCGACGCTTTTGCGCACGTCTTGTTCCGCCGCCAGGGCGACCATTTCCAAGGTGGTGCGGGTGAAGTCTTCGCCCACCGGCGCGGTGTCCAGTTCGTCGAGCATCTCCCAGGTCCGCTCCAGACGATGCAGTTTCCGGCGGACCTCGGGATCGACGGCCAACAGTTCCTCGATGCGGCGGCAGGATTCGCCGTCCAACTCGCCGTCGAGGTAGGCTACCAGTTGCTCTTCAAGCGGGCTTTCGGCATTGACAGATTCTTGCGACATATAGTTCGGCGGTTAATTGTCCATCGTCATTTTTGTGTCTTGTTTTCTTGCGAATTGTCGATCCCGTCCGGCGTCGGCCGTTCGCCGCGCTCGAAGTAGGGCTCGAGCACTTGGTGCAAATTCACTCGCGCACGCGAGAGCAACGACTTTACCGCCTGGGTCGAGAGTTTCATGGTATCGGCGATATCGGCGTAACTCATATTTTCGAATTTGTTCAACAGCACGGCCAGCCGCTGCCGTTCGTTGAGCGATTCCACGGCCACTCGCACGACGTCGCGGATTTCGGCCTTGGCCAATTGCCGAACTGGCATCAGCCCGCTGCTGGCCTGCAACATCACGTCCAGCGGCGTGACGCCCATGGCCCCGCTGTCCAACGGGGCCAGCATTATCTCGGGACGCCGACTCCGCGTTCTAAGCGCATTGGCGGCTACGTGATGAGCAATAGTAAAGAGCCATGTGGCGAACTTCGCTCCCGGCTCGTAGCTTTTCCGCGAACGATACACCCGCATAAATACTTCCTGGGCCAAATCCTCCGCTTGATCCGCGTCGCCGACCAGGTGCCTTAAGATCGTCACCAGCCGCGCTTGATAGCGCAACACCAACTCCTCGAAAGCCGCGGCATTGTCGTCGCGGACTTCGAGCATCAAGCGGACCTCTGGGTCCAAGGCGTATTTTCGGGCGGACGATTCGCTAACGACCAAGGCTATTTCGTCCTTTGGCGGAGATCGACCCCGCCTAATGGGTGGCAAATCCGGGTTGTTGCCGTGTTTTGGCGGCTGTTTTTTAAAATCCCGGCGGGTTATCGCGGCTTACTCTCCGACGTATTCGTCAGAGTACTGGCCCGAGTTCTATCTGAGATCAATTTTATCTCATCTTCAGTTCCGCGACCACCCACCGGGTCGATCTCCGTGAATCCCCATAATAATATGAAACCCCGACTCGGCCCAATGGTTTCGCTATAATGAAACCGCTCGCGATTTCGCACCTTTCTACTGCCCACCGTCCACC
Source organism: Thermoguttaceae bacterium (assembly GCA_050011795.1). Lineage (GTDB taxonomy): Bacteria > Planctomycetota > Planctomycetia > Pirellulales > Thermoguttaceae > JBEKIK01. The sequence continues at coordinate 6,087 of JBEKIK010000109.1, forward strand.
CTCCAATATCTTGGGATTGCTGACTCGGGATTCGGAACACTAGCCCGAAGCGCAAGCAAGGGTAATCCATTTGCAGCCCCTCGCTTGCGCTTCGGACTAGTGCAGCGTCACAGCATGATTTTGGGATTGCTAATATGGAAACGCCTGCAATTATGCGACGCATTTTGAAACAATAATCCCAATTTTATGGGTTGACAAT
>JBEKIK010000110.1:0-6282 GCA_050011795.1 Thermoguttaceae bacterium
CGCCGAAAACCTGATGATTAGCGACCGGGCCCACGTAATCTTCCCCTGGCACGTGGAAGAAGACAAACTGCTCGACGCACAATGCACGTCCGGCGAATCGATCGGCACCACCCAAAGAGGAATCGGACCGTGCTATAGCGATAAGGTCGGCCGCTCGCTGGCCATTCGCATGGGCGATATGTATCATCCCGGTTTTTTCGAGCGGATTGAAAAAATAGTCCGGGTAAAGAATCGATTATTTTCCTCATCCACACCGGCTGTACCGATCAAACCCCTCGACGCCGGGGAGATATTCCAGCAGTACCAGCGATACGCCCAACGGCTGAAACCGCATGTGGCCGACACCACGATTTACCTCCTCGACGCCCTGGACTCTGGCAAGCGCGTGCTTTTCGAGGGTGCCCAGGGCAGCATGCTCGATATCGATCACGGCACTTTCCCGTTTGTCACCAGCAGCAACAGTTCCGGGGTGGGCGTTTCGCCGGGTTCAGGCGTGCCGGGCCGATACATCACCAAGGTAATCGGCATTATCAAGGCCTACACCACCCGGGTCGGCGGCGGTCCCTTTCCCACCGAGCAAGATAACGCCACGGGCCAACACATCCGCGACCGGGGCAACGAATACGGGACAGTTACCCGCCGTCCGCGCCGTTGCGGCTGGTTCGATGCCGTGGCCGTTCGCTACGCCGCACGCCTGGGCGGGGTTGATGTATTGAGCGTCATGTTGTTGGACGTGCTCAGCCAGTTGCCGGAAATCAAAATTTGCACCGCTTATGAATTAGACGGCCGGAAGACAACCAATTTTCCCAGCCACGTGGACGATTTGCGCCGCGTTGTGCCGATTTACGAGACCCTGCCCGGCTGGCAAACCGAAATCAGCAATGTCCGCCGCATTTCCGATTTACCGGCCAACACGCGGCGATATCTCGACCGGCTAAGCCGGATAATCGGCATTCCGGTGGAAATCATTTCCGTGGGCCCGGACCGCGAACAGACGATCTTCGCAAAGGATTAAGTATGAAGTTGGCGAAGGGCAGTGGACAAAATGGGCCGGGCAATTTATTGCCCGGTGTGGAGGATGAAGGATGAATAAAAATTCCCTTTCCCCCACTGCCAATCCCCTATCCACTTTTGAAGTGCCGCCGGAGAAAATGCCCCGGCACATCGCGGTCATCATGGACGGCAACGGCCGTTGGGCCCAACAAAGAGGTTTGCCGCGCATTGAGGGCCATCGGCAAGGCACCGAAAGCGTGCGCCGGGTCACCGAGGAATGTGTCCGCCTTGGCATCGAGCAACTCACGTTATATTGTCTATCCATCGAAAACTGGAAACGGCCGGTCGATGAGCTTGATTTCCTCATGGAACTCCTGCAAAAATACATGTCCCAGCAGCGTGACAAGATTATGGAGCACAACGTCCAAGTGACGGTGATCGGCCGGCGAGAGGGGCTGCAGGAAAACGTACTCCGGGAAATCGATAAAACCGTGGCCTTAAGCCGCGGGAATACCGGCTTAAAAGTTTGCCTGGCGATCAACTACGGCGCCCGGGCGGAATTGGTCGACGCCATGCGGTCCATTGCCCGGGAGGTCCAGGCCGGACGACTCGATCCTGCCGATATCGCCGAAGCAACCATCGATGCGCATCTTTATACCGCCGGAATGCCGGAGCCTGATCTATTGATTCGCACGGCCGGCGAGATGCGCGTGAGCAATTTCCTTTTATGGCAAATCAGTTACGCGGAAATTTGGGTTACCGACTGCTGCTGGCCCGACTTTGACGAGGCCCAACTGCACCAGGCAATCCGCGGCTACGCCGCCCGCGATAGACGTTTCGGCGGTTTGTCGAGTTAAAGAATAGAGAGGTTATTCATGCCATTATTAACTGGTTTCGAGCAAATCGTGCGGCAGAATGAGCCGCTGGCCATGCACACCTGGCTGCAAGTCGGCGGAGCGGCAAAATACTTCGCCGAACCGGAAACCCCGGAGCAATTAATCGAACTTATTCGCCGCTGTCACCAGGAAGGCGTGCAGGCCAGGGTGCTGGGCCGAGGGTCGAACATCCTCGTGCGCGACGAAGGCTTTAAAGGCATGGTGCTGCACCTTTACGCCCCCGCCTTTGCCAATATCAAGATCGAGGGCCGATCGGTAATCGCCGGCGGCGGGGCCCTGCTGGGCCGGGTTGTTACCGGGACCGTGCATCGGGGCCTGACCGGGCTGGAAACCCTGATCGGCATTCCCGGCACCGTCGGCGGAGCATTGCACGGCAACGCCGACACCCGCGGCGGCAGCATCGGGCAGTGGACCATTCAGGCAACGGTCATCTCGGTCACCGGCGACGTACTTCAGCGCCAGGCCGACGAACTCGAATTCGGCTATCAGCAAAGCAGCCTCGACGACCTGGTGATCCTCGAGGCCGCCTGCCAACTCGACGAAGACAATCCCCAGGAACTGGCTAAACGCATGCAAAAACAGTGGATCCTCAAACGGGCCTCGCAACCCATGGGCCATCAGTGCGCCGGCTGCGTCTTTAAAAATCCCCGCGGCACAAGCGCCGGAGAACTGATCGACGCCGCGGGCTTGAAAGGCACCCGAATCGGCGGGGCGGTAGTCTCCGACCGGCACGCCAATTTCATCATCGCCGAACCGGAATGTACCACCGAGGACATATTGCGATTGATCGAACTCGTGCGCGAACAAGTCCTCCAGCGCATGGGCATGGAACTGGAACTGGCCTTGGAAATCTGGTAAATGGATTAAGGATTTTGCCCCGAATAAGCGGCGGTTAACTAAGCTAGTTGGCACCGCCCAGGGAATGCTGCTTTTACTAGCCGACCTTGATGGTAAAGCCAATAGTGTTATAAAGCATATAGCAATCTCATCACGAAAACACGAAAGAGCGAAAGCACGAAAAAGAAAAGGGGATTAAAAAATACTCCACTTCCAAAAGTAGAATGATAAAATTGTTGGAGTTCTTAAATAATATCGTACGCATTATTGGTAAATTTCGTGTTTTCGCCCTTTCGTGCTTTCGTGATTAAAATTGAATAGATTCACCAATGGAACGGGACTTCGAAGCGTTATCGGAGACTATTAGTTCTTATGCCGGCAAAAAAGAGTTCTTCAGCACAGACTCAATCAAATATTTCTCAGCGGGTTTCGCAGTGGTTTTCCGGCCTGATGGGAACGGTGATATTGTGCCTGGTGCTTTTAGGGATAATTATTGCTTGCGCGTATGCGGCATGGCAGAAAATTGGTTTCCGGGTTTTGGCCTCGCCGGAGTATTTCATTGGGCCGCGGCAGATTGAAATCACGCCGCCTCCGCCTTGGCTGCACCGCACCGATCTGTCGGCGGAGGTATATCGCGATTTGACTCGGCACGGGCCGGCGTCGATCATGGACGACGACTTGGCCGAACGTGTGACCGCCGCCTGCTTGCTTCAGCCTTGGGTGTCCAAAGTGCGGCAAGTCGCCAAGCAATATCCGGCCAAGGTGAAGGTGGATTTAGTTTATCGCCGGCCGGTTTGCATGGTCAAACTTGGGGACCAACTATTGCCGGTCGATGCTGAAGCCGTGCTTTTGCCCGCGGACGATTTCTCGCCGGTCGAAAAGACCAAGTATCCGCGGCTGATAGGCGTGGACCGCGGACCGATGGGCGGCGCAGGCAGACGTTGGGGCGACAGCCGCGTGGCCGGCGGTGCGGAAATCGCCGCCGCACTGTTGCCGATTTGGGAAAAACTCAATCTCCAATCCATCGTCCCGCATTTGCCCCCTGAGACGGCAAACCCTGGAACGCCTCCGTCAGGAGCGGCGCGCCGTGGAGGTGAGTATTATTTTGATATCATAGCCGGCGGCGGGATGCGAATTTTATGGGGCCGTTCACCCTCCTCCGATATCTCCGGTGAACCCGCACCGCAACAAAAAGTCAAAAAACTAGAGCAGTTTTTCGCCGAACATGGATCACTGGATTATCCTCAAGCCCCACGTGAAATCGATTTAAGACAACCCTGAGAATTAAGCCGTTGCGGCCTTTTTCGCTTGCTGGCGTTCGCGCACCTGATCTTTGATTTCTTCGCGAACCACCGGCAGGTTTTGGGGTGCTTCCACGCCGATGCGGACTATTCCCTGCGATACCCTAACCACGGTAACAGAGATATTATCACCGATAAGAATTTTTTCGCCGACTTTTCGAGAAAGTACAAGCATGACATCCACTTAACCAAGGTGTTGGTTTAAAACGACTTGTAAAATAAATTCGTTTTAGCGCATACCTCAAGAACCTACCTCGGCATCATAGAAACAGGATAGCAATGCTAGCACGATAATACAAGGGGCACTGGATCGGTAGTCCATTAGTCGCCAAAAGACACCCCCCATAGGCATATATCGAGATTATCAATTTCTAGCGATCCGGACCAATCTAGATACTTTGTAACGAGCTATAAATCGACAAATAGTTTATTTATATTACACAACCATCCCATCTTTAAGCACACAACCAACTTTTTTTGTATAATTCTTTTCCTGACTGCAAAATGAATTTGTCCCAAATGAAGCCGCTTTTTATGGGGGGCGATCCACTAGAAATAAGAGGATATTTTCGATATTGTAATGCTTTGTACTTATAATGATCGTAGTTACAGGGAGCAAGCCATGTACGATGGTACCGAACTCTATAATGCAATTCTCACAGGGGACGCCAAGAAAGCCGAACAAGTTACCAAGGCAGCACTGGCCGAAAAGGCCGATCCCAGTGAACTCGTGCAAAAGTACATGATTCCGGCCATGGATGAGGTCGGCAATCGTTTCGAGTGCAACGAGTACTTTGTGCCGGAATTGCTGATCGCCGCCCGGGCGATGAAGATCGCCTTGGGGTTAATCTCGCCGCTTTTAGTTGCGCAGGGGGCGGAACCGATCGGCCGGGTTGTGATAGGAACGGTACAAGGCGATTTGCACGACATCGGAAAAAACCTGGTGGCCTCGATGCTTGAAGGCGGCGGATTCCAGGTGATCGACTTGGGCGTGGACGTCCCCGCGGAAAAATTCGTCGAAGCCGCACAGGAAAAAGACGGCACAATCGTGGCCCTTTCCGCGTTGTTGACCACCACCATGACAGTGATGAAAAAAGTCGTCGAGGCCCTGGAAAAGACCGGCATCCGCAAGCAAACTAAAGTTATCATCGGCGGCGCTCCCATCACCCAGCAGTTTGCCGACGAAATCGGCGCCGACGGGTACGGCGACAACGCCAACTCGGCGGTGGCCTTGGCGCGAAAACTGGCGGCTTCGGTAAACTGACCGCTGATAGCTGACCACTGATAGCTGACTATGGCTTCTAACGACATCGTTACCTTTCGTGAAATGCTCCTTGGCGAGCGATTCCATTACGGTGTGGAAGTGGTTACTACCCGGGGTTTCCAACTTCCAGATACGCCTAATAATCTCGCCTCTTTCGCCCACGACTTGCTTGGCGATCCGCGCGTGGGCTGGATCTCGATCACCGATAATCCCGGCGGCGGACCAATGCTCCCGCCCGACTGGCTCGCCGGCGTGGTTGCGGACCGTCGTGATCGCGTCGTTTTGCACATGACCTGCAAGGATCTAAATCGCAACGGCCTGGAAGCCGCCGCCTGGCGCTACGCGGCCGAAGGCTTTAAGAACTTACTGGCCATCACGGGCGATTATCCCACTTCCGGGTTTGGCGGGCTTGCCGAGCCGGTGTTCGATTTGGATTCGGTAGCGTTGATTACCATGCTCCAGGCGATGAACGAGGGGCTTAAGGTGCCAGGGCGCTCGGGCAAGATGGAAACGCTGCCGAAAACCGATTTTTTCATCGGCTGCGTCGTTTCTCCTTTCAAACGTCACGAGCGTGAACTGTTGCCGCAGTATTTCAAACTCGTCCGCAAGATCACCCGCGGGGCACAATGGGTGATTCCGCAACTCGGCTACGACATGCGGAAATTCAACGAAGTGAAAATGTTTATGGAACTGCGCGGTATCATGACGCCGGTGATAGGCAACGTGTATTTGCTTTCCCGCGCGGTGGCGAAAATGTTTCATAGCGGCAAGCTGGCCGGCTGCGTGGTAACCGACAAACTGCTGGAAACAGCGGAAAAATACGCCGCCGGAGCGGACAAGGGCAAAAAGTTCTTTCAAGAACTGGCCGCCAAGCAATTGGCCGTTTTCAAAGGGCTGGGATTCGCCGCGGGCTATATCGGCGGAATGGCCAAGGCCGAGACCTTCGGAGCGATCATCGACATGGCCGAAAGTTTCGCCCCCGACGATTGGC
>JBEKIK010000111.1:0-6278 GCA_050011795.1 Thermoguttaceae bacterium
ACACCGATATGGTGGACATCGGCTTTGCCTACGAACGACGATATTGCTTACGTAGTCGGCAACGGCGCAGGCACAAGCGCCCTTGTCACTGTCGCGCAGAACAACGCCGTGTGCTTTTCCTTGCATATCGGCGGCAACGGCAGTACGACCGCCGACAAAGTCTCAGTCAACGCCGGCGGCGTGCTGACGGTCAACGATACTATTTACGTGGGCGATCAGAACAACGGCACGCTGGAGATTAACGGCGGCACGGTGCAGGCTTGGAACATCCAACTGGGCAATACAGTCAGCGGCACTACCTACACGGGCAATATATCGATCAACGGCGGCACTTTGAAGACTAATGAGGTCGTCCTTGGCGGCGGCGTGCCCGGAACCTGGACCACCGGCGGCTCTTGCACCTGGTCAGGCGGCACGGTACTGGCAATCGGCACGCTGAAATTTGCCGTTCCGGCCGCAATCGGCGCGGGCGGGGCAACCATCAACTCCAACGGCTTTGCTTGCACCGTTTCCGGCGTCTTAAGCGGCGAAGGCGGCCTGACCAAACTCGGCTCCGGCACGCTCACCCTTACTGCCACCAATACATACACCGGCGACACGGTTATAAGCGACGGCACGCTGGAGTTGACTTCCACGGGCCAGATCTCCGCGGCCTCGTCAATATCCACTTCTTCCACGGCCACGTTCCAAGTCGATAGCGGCACGCATACCGTGGGCAACATCAGCGGCACGGGCGTTACTATCTTAGCGGACGGCGGCAATCTGACGGCGAGTTCCGTGGTCCAAGGCACATTGACCATCGGCTCCTTGTCCGGCGGCGCCCAATCGGACAACCCCTCCCCGACCCCCGTGCCCGAGCCATCGACCATCACCCTTTTAATCGCGGCGGTCTTGGGAATAATGTACTATTGCAAGAGATTTCAATAGTTAATATCGCATCGAGCCTGGGGTAGACAGTTAATCAAGATCTCTTCTATCAAAGGCCCAAGCCATATCAATTTATTCACAAACCCTGACTTCCAATCCATGTCCGCTGTTTCCTATCTCATTTGCAAAATCACTTCAATTGCCTCATACGCGGCGGCGATGGCTAGCATGATGAAAACGATTATATTTCCCTTTAGATTCATCAAAACGGCCCGTGCATAGCGTGTACCTACATTTTCTCCCTCCTTCGGGCTGAAAAGATAGATCGGCACAAGCAGGGCAAAAAAAGCGGCGAGTATATAGCCTTCGCCTTCCAAGAGCAGCGTGCCCGAATGGAAAATCTCGCCCCCGGCAAGAGCCATATATGACGGCGCCAGCAATAATCCCCAAAGTGTGGCGCGAAACACCGCCATAAACACGCCTATACCCGGCACGATAACCGACGGCAAGGTAATTACCAGCAATGAGCCGACAAAAAAATTGACCAACAGCGTGACAACGGCCGCCAGGGCGATGTTCCGGCTCTCATAAACCGTACCCAACACACCGAGCACTCCCGTTTTATTCTCGATTTGTCCACTTATCGCGGCAAGCAAAAAATCCTGTAACAGGGGAGCTTCATATATCGCCAACATGCCAATCAGGAAAAGGCCGAAATAAACCGCGTGCATCAGGCTGAACAGTTTCCAATGCCGGTTGATCTCGGCCAGCGGGGCTCCGATCCAAGCGTTTGTTATCCGGCGTGCGGCAAACATGTAACCTTTTATGAGCAAGCCCGAACCGCCCAACAAAAACAGCAATTCTCCCAGCGCATAATTGTAGTATGCGGCTTTTTTCATGCGATCTAAAGCGGATATGGCCGTTAGTTCCTTGCGGGGAAACTGTTTTTTAACATCTTCGATCTTTTTCAAATCATCCGAAGAAATCAGATAACCGCCGGCCAAAGTTTTTCCATTTTTCTCCAGCATGTTTCGCATGGCCGGATCGTCGGCGGCATAACATGCGTCCAGGTGCAGGGAATTGGTTTTTTTAAGCACGCCGACTACAGTCAATTTCTCATTGCCGACGATAATCCGGTCTCGGCTGGATGTGTGCGGATCGGCGAGCACTTCCTTGGTTCCCGGCTCGGGCAATCTGCCCGACTCCAGCATGTTTTCGGCGAATCGTTGCTTAAAATCCGGAAGAAGGATCACCATTTGCTGGTGATTGCGCAAGAATGACTTGCCTTGTTCCGAGTCTATTCCGCCTAATCCCTTAGCCAGAGTTTCGACCGTCTCGCCAGCCGGCAGAAAATACACTACAACCGGCGATCCCTTCTCCGCCTTTGCCCCGGGCTGTTTGGCAACGTAAAGAACATGTCGGTTGCCGCCCGATCCCAAGCTGTTTTGCGCCTGTCGATAAGCAAGCGCCATCAACGCCACGCCGCCGACGGCAGCCGCCAACCAAAACAACGACCATATTCGGGCCATGAAAATGCTCCTTGTATTACCGGTTTTGGGTTTTCAACCCGCGACCGACCAACCAACCATGCCGACCACGGTGACCCTGCTTCGCAGGGTGCCCCCGCGGTGCCCGATGGTGCCCGTCGCGGCTTTTCATACTACTTTTCCTTCGCTTTCGCGAAATCGTAGATAAAAATCCCGTAGCCCACGCCTGCCTGGTCTTTGGATTTGGCCATTTGGAAGGCCATGTACCGGCCGTCGTCGCTTACGATCGGGTTGGACGACTTGTAGCCCGGATAGTCGCTGAAGTAAGTCATCCGCTCCATTTTGCCGCTGCCGTCCAGTTTCAGCTTCCAAAGATCGACATAATTCGAGCCTTTCCGGTTCTGGCGGTCGCACTCCACGCAGGTGTATTGACCGTCGGGAAAGATGCCTTCGGGCTCGTCATATTGGCCGGGCGCGTTGGAATAGTTCACCACTTTTTTGGTCGCCAGATCGATGCCGCAAACTTCCGTGCCCTGGTAACCGTAGGCGGTGAAAGTGAGTTCGCGTTCCTCTCTCGGGCGGAAGTTCTGCGGTTCCAGCGTGCATTTAAAGGGCAGATCGCGGCTTTCGATAATGATTTTTTGATTGGCCAGTTTCGGCGCTCCGTTTTCATAAACTATGTCGGCTTCCTGTATCCTCGATTGGCCTTTTGCCAGCTCGCTGGGGTATTGCTCGGCGACGTGGGCCCAGGCGATGTGCAGCCGCTTGCGCGATACGGCCGGGCCTTCGCTGCACTTGGTGCCCAGCGGCGCGGGCGGCTTGGTCAGGCTTTTATCGAGAACGTAAAGGTAACACTGCACGCGACTGACGTGCGGGTTTTTCGGATCAAACTCCTCCGGGCCGGAAAGCAGGATGTCGCCGTTTGCCAGGTACAGCGCCCGGGTGTAGCCGTGGTGATAATAATGATGCGTCATCGGTCGGAGGATCTTGGTGTCGAGATCGATTTCGTAAACGTCGCCGTATGTTTTGGCGAGGAATAGGATTTTTTTCCCGTCCAGCGACCAGTCGGCCCGTTCGCCGAACCAGGTCAGGCGCGAGATGTGCGGCGGCAATTCGTCGGCCGGAGATTTGCCGGCCTTTGCCGGATCGTCCGTCTCTGCCGCGCCAAGTGCGGCGGCAAAAAGCAGCAAGGCAGGCCAGCAGGTTCTGCAAAGAAATTGTGCAAGTGTCATAAATGTTCCTTTCCAATGAATATAGAGCGTGAAACCGCAAGCGGTTTCATTGAAGTATTTTACATTAATTTCCAGTTACCCGAGGTTAGTACATAGATACCCAGCAGAAAATTGGTTACGGCATGGGCGGCAACGCAGTCCCAGATGTTGCGGGTGCGGAACATCAGCCAGGTTATCAGCGAGAACCACGCCGCGGCGGCGAGCAGTTCGGCCGGGTGCATCAGCACCGGCACTAGCGTGCCCAGGATCAGGGCCAGACGGTTCACCTTGCCGAAGGGCACATCCCACCATTGCTGGTCGACCACGAAACGCATTATAAAGCCGCGGAGGAAGAATTCTTCGATCACCGGCACGACAAGGGCCAGTCCGAAAAAGCGGATCACCAGAAAAATCCAGGCCCTGACCGGCTGGTCGGCCAATTGCACAAACGGATTAAACGCCGCCCGCCCTCCGGAGCCGATAATCCAGCCCAGGCCGACGCGCTCCAATGCCGGCTGAAGATAGGCGTGTTCCACATCCAACCGGCACAGGCCGATCCAAATAAAAATGCCCACCACGCCCACCACAATCGCCAACAAAGTTATCCGAAACGGAAACTGCCGATACCCGGGCAGCACAAAGATAATAGCCGCCAGTGTCAGGGCGACCTTTACCGTATAAACCACCGGATACCAATTGTATGGAATAGCAAGGCCGATGGATTTACCGCCGAGCACGTCGGGCGTCGGCTCCAGGGACCCGACCAGCATAAACACCACAAAGGGCAAAAGAAACACGAGCCAGGGGTTTTTTCGCGGCATGTGATTTAATCCTAACGGGTTGGATAACAGATTCGGGATTAATGTTTAGCCCCGGCGCTCGTGCCGGGAGAATTTCCCATATTGCAATTGCATTTTAAGGGGAAATCTGGCACCCTATTAATTGATGACGATACACGATTTGCTCCTCGATTTCAAGGAGAAGGAACTATATGCCGCAACGGATTTATCGAAAGTCGGCACTTGGGTTAATAATTCTTGGTTGCTTTTGCGCGCCGGTCTGGCGGACCGCAAGACCGGCTTTTGCCGATGCCCCGCCCGCCGGCGCCCCGGGCGATGTCTGGCAAACGGTCGCCGTTGAAAAGACTTTCAATAACGTCCCCTTCGATTATCAAATAAAACTTCACTCGCAGCGCAATGGATATCGGGTGTACGAGATAAAATATCCTTCGCCGGTAAAAACGGCCGTGGAACAGAACAACACGGTGCCGGCCGATTATTATCTTCCCAACGATATTACGTCGGGCGGCCCGCGGCGGCCCGCGGTGATCTGCCTGCACATCCTCGACGGCAACGACGCTTTGACCGACATGGTTTGCTCGGTCCTGGCCTTGCGGGGCGTTCCGGCCATCATGTTCAGACTGCCGTATTATGGCGAGCGCGGCCTGCCCGGCGGACCGGAGGCTTTGGCAAAAGATCCCAAAATGTTCGCCGGCGCGATTGCCCAAGCCGGACAGGATTTGCGGCGGACCATCGACGTGCTGGCCTCCAGGCCGGAGGTCGATGCGGATCGCATCGGCGTTACCGGCATCAGCCTGGGCGGGATAATAGCGGCCACGGCTGCCGGCGGCGAGCCGCGGATCAATCGCTCCGCGTTCTTCCTGGCGGGCGGCGATCTCATGAAAATCATCCATCACGCCCGCGAAACCCGGCCGCTTAGCAAAATGATTCTGGCACTTCCGCAACAGGAGCGGAGCGATATAGAAGGCAAAATCGCCGAGGTCGATCCACTTCGATTCGCCCCTGGGCTTAAAGAAAAGGCACGGCAGGGCAAAGTGATGATGATAAATGCGGCCGAGGATGAAGTGATTCCCAGGGCGTGCACCGAAAAACTCGCCGCCGCAATGGAGATGAGCGACCGGGTTGTGTGGATACAAGGCTTGGGGCATTACACGTCGATGGCCGAACTGCCCAGGGTGCTTAAGTCCACGGCCGATTTTTTTGCCCAGGATCTTCCGCCCGGCACTACGCCGCCGGTTGTGGGAAAACAATCCACGCCCTTTCAGACCATCGCCGGAGTGCTCGGGCAGGTTGCCACAATCCTGAGCGACAAACCCGAGCCGGATAAATGCCACATAGTGGATTTGGAGGTAACGATTGTCCCAATGCTAAAAGAGTCCCCTCTCCCTTTGGGAGAGGGCCAGGGTGAGGGCGGCCAAAAAGGCCATTTTCGCCTGGTCCGCGGCACGCAGGGCAAGTTCGCTTTTTCCTGCAAACTGCCGGCCGGGACCGAAATATCCGTCGGGCAGAACGATCATCCTTGGATGGCCACCGGAGGCAAAGAGGTTTACGATGGGACCGAGAATCCTGGCCCGGGGCTAAAAGATCCGCTGGAATTCTTCGATCCCAAGCAGGTGGCCCTATTGCGGATGCTCTGCGGCGTGCTGAACAGCGTCGCCCTTGCCCCGGATGTTCTGGAGCGGTTGATCGCGGCAAAATTCGAGGACACAATCGAAGGCGATCGGGTGATTCAGATTTCGCTTTTGGGAAAAATCCCCGCCGGCATGCGATTGGAACTCAAGTCGGATGACGATTTGGGACTGTCCCAAATTTCCAAGCGCTATGCCCGCATGGTCGGCGACAGCAAAAGTGTTTCTCATGAAAAACCGGAAAAGTACACGCCACAAACCCTGACATTTAACTTTCCGGGTGTG
>JBEKIK010000112.1:0-9099 GCA_050011795.1 Thermoguttaceae bacterium
ACCCAAGCCGCCTGCTCTTCCGTGAGATCTCCCTTGTTATTCAGGAGCCTGAGATTTCCCACGTGCTTGTAACACCAGCGGAATGGAAGATGCGGAACCAGATCGTTGTCATTGACGAACCGATAATTGGCCAATGAATAGGAGTCGCGAAAAAGCCGATCGCCAACGCGGGGTGAACCATAAGTGTAAACGGCACGGACGTTGTACCCATCGCTCGCGAGGCGGACCGAGGCCAGCGTGGCCATGGCGCCGCCGAGGCTGTGTCCGGTGACCCAAAGGGGCCTTGCGCTGGAAGGACTGCCAAGTATCCGTCGAACCTCCGGCCAGACCTCCTCAACGGCCCGGGCAAATCCGCAGTGGACCCGGCCCGGATAAGGGAATTGTGACACGAACAGCGTATCTGCGTCAGTCAGAAAGTTCCCGATGCTCTGCGTGCCGCGGAAAGCCAGCAGGGCGGACTTCTCCAGAGACCCAACAAGACCACGAAACTGGCCGCAGGTGAAGAACGTGATCCGGTTGCCTGGCCCGAACTCATCGATCCAGTCGCTGTGTTCCTCGTAGGCAGACTCGCTGGCGCGGGCCAAGTAGTATCCCATCCTAATACTGTATCCGCGGGCATCCACGTCACTGTCGATAAGGCCGTCCATGACCTGTATTTCCTCCTGAACTCTATATCGGAAAAGTCCAGGCAGTCCAAACATGATGGTTTAATGCCACCGGGACCTAAAGACACTACTGTGATGACCGGGCGGAATCTGGGAATAATGAGAAATATAGATAATTTCTGAATTTTATAAAATTTCATTTTTGTAACCCAGTGGTGGGACTAGCATGGATCGAGAGTGATGTAGGAAACCATCAAATTCGACAACCGCCACAAAATCCAGGGAAAAAATACAAGCCGTTATCAGAAAGATTTCCCGTAAATTATCAAAAAATGCGGGTTTACGGCTGACAACTGGATCTGAATGATACGCTATTTAGATTTGTGAATCGAATATAAAAAGCCACTTACAACATAAGTCATAAGTGGCTTATAGTGGAGGCGGCGGGAATCGAACCCGCGTCCCGCGACATTTCCATGCTGGTTTCTACGTGCGTAGCCGGATGATTTAAGCCTTCGCCGCCATAATCCCCAACCGACTGGGTTTTTAAACGGCTAGCCGGGCACTTTTTTAGTCCTGGGCGTACCCAACGTTGACCCAAGACGATCCGGAATTTGTGACCAGCAGTCGGACCTCTCCGGCGGAGGCCCTCAGCCGGGGTTGCCTTTTATTAGGCAGCCATTGCGAGTTTAGACTCGGCAATTAATTAATTGGTCGGCTTTTATCGTGGCCTGCTGACCAACCACGGCACGCCGCCCGCACTTCAACCTGTCCGGTCGAATCCAATTCGCCCCCAGATTAAAGGGTTCAGGGTTCGGGGGTCAGGGTTCAGGACTCGGTCTCGAACCTTACCATCGACCCTTTAATGACATTATAAGCATAAAATACTATGATTCAAAGGGGTGATTAAAAGGGAACATCACTGAATTTAAGGCAAATGCATCTGTCTATGATTCACATGTGACCGCTCCAATCGGCCCCACATTCGACGCAATGCTTATCACCGGTCATGCGTAATGGTTTTCCGCAATATGGACAAGACTTGATACGACGGATAGTCAGGGCAAGAACCATCAGCACAACACCCATGCTCAGCCCTGCCAGTACCCAGTAGGAGACCGTTGCGTACCAGCGGGAAAGTGTGATGATACCAACAATACTAAGCCCCTGCTCATTTGAGTGTGCCATAAGCGCGAACAAGACTGTGGCAAGCCCGAATAAGAACCCTACCAACCAAATCGTAGGCAAACCGACTTTATATGCGTTCTTTCTATTATTGAACGGAATCATATTTAATATCCTGCGCTGCCAGTCTGGGCTATGAGAGAAAATCTAATCCAGCTATCAGTCAATATCTGTAATGTACCTTTTTCGTTCTTCTCTGCCACTCTTATTATTACGGATGCGCCGAAATTGCAATCAGGGTAATCTGCCGTTTTTCCGGACCATAACACCAAAACACTCGATAAGCATCGGGCGTCTGATTCTGCGCATACGCCTCGAATACCTTTTGATTCTTGTCGTAAGGGTGCGGCAATTAGTAAAAAACCATTAACTCTGTGATAATGAAACAGTTCAAATTGTTACTTCCATCGGGAAAACTGCCCCTCACCCTAGCCCTCTCCCGGAGGGAGAGGGGACTTTTTCGATAAGCTCTTTAGACAAATCTCTATACTTAGGTGCCCCCCTTTTAAAAAAAACCCATATCTGGCAAAATAACTGGATTCACCTCTTGTCGGACACATCCCGACGGGGGGTGTTGGAGTACATTTTAGCCAATGGAGTTTCGCATGTTCAAGAATTTTAATCCTTCACTGCTTGGCCTATCAGGACATCAAAGCGAGGTCATCGAACTCGCCCTGACGTATGGTTTTGCCGGAATGGATCTGAATATAGCCGATTTTGCGACGCGTGTGCGTCTGAAAGGCCTGCCCTACGCCCGGCGTCTTATCGACAGCGCGAAGATTCGCGTGGGCACATTCCAATTGCCCATCGATTGCGATACCGACGAAGAGACCTTCCACAAAGATCTGAAAAAACTCCAGGAATATGCCGACGCGGCCGCGGCCATCGGCTGTACGCGATGCATTTTCACGCTCAGTCCGGCCGGGGACAAGCGGCCGTACCATGAAAATTTTGAATTCTATCGCCGTCGTTTCCAGGAAATCGCCTCGGTCTTCAAATCGGTCGATATTAACCTGGCGCTTGGCTTCCAGGCCGCCGAATATCTCCGCCGCAACCAGGCCTTCCAATTTGTCCACGATATCGACGCACTGACTTTGCTGTTGAACATGATCGACTCGGCGAACGTGGGCCTGTTGTTGGACGTTTGGGAGGTATTCGCCTGCGGAGGCTCGCTGGAATCGATTCGCAAAATTCCCAAGCAGCAAATCGTGGCCGTGCAGGTTGCCGAGATACCGGCCCAGACTCCTCTGGCCGAATTGGATGAAAAATCCCGCCTGCTGCCGGACGCACAAAACGGTCGGATCGGCGTGCCTTCGATTCTTTCCTACTTGGCCGAAATCGGTTACGACGGACCGATTACCGTAAAACCATGCCGCGCGGTGTTCCCGTCCCGGCGCCGCGACACAATCGTAAAGATGACCAGCGAATCATTAGATAAAGTATGGCGCGAAGCGGGCTTGCCCACCCCCGCCCGAGCGTTCGTCGCCGCCGCCCGCGAATAAATCGCCATCCAAAAAATACACTTTCTCCGTGCAATGTTCCATTGGGACAACGGTCTGGTGCTGAGCAAAGCCCGTCTGGCGGTTGACTTTCGACGACGGCAGCCCCGGGCGTTTATTTCACACGCGCACAGCGATCACATTGCCCGGCACGAACTTGCCATTTGCACGCCGGCCACGGCGGCGCTATACCAGTTGCGGCTCGGCCCGCGTCCCACGTTGCCCATGCCTTACCGGCAGACAATCGATTGGGGCGGCCTGCGATTGACCGCCTATCCTGCCGGCCACTGCCTGGGTTCGGCCATGCTCTTGGCCCAGGACGACGATCAATCCTTGCTCTACACCGGCGATTTCAAACTAGGCCGGTCGGCCACGGCCGAGCGCGCCGAATTGCCCCATGCCGATATCCTGGTGATCGAGAGCACCTACGGCACGCCGCGGTATCGAATGCCGCCGCGCGAAATGGCGATCGACCAACTAATCACACTTGTCCAACACACGCTCGACGACGGGGCATTGCCGGTCATCCAGGCATACATCCTTGGAAAGGCCCAGGAAGTGACGCGGATATTGACATCCGCGGACATCCCGGTCCTGCAACATCGCAAAATCTTCGAGGTCAGCCGCGTATATGAAGAGTGCGGAGTTTCCTTGGGGCGCTACGATCTTTTCAGCGGCCAAATCGCTCCGGGCTGGGCCTTGATCGTACCGCCCGGCATGGGCTGGGTACATCAATTTGACCGTCAAGTAAGTTTCGTCGTAACGGGTTGGGCCATCGATCCCCGGGCGAAATACCGTTTCCGCGTGGATCACGCCATCCCGCTTTCCGATCACGCCGATTACGACGAACTATTGGAGGCGGTTAACCGTGTCGCTCCCCGGATCGTGTATTGCACGCACGGCCCCGAGAGTTTCGTCCAGTGCCTGTTAGATGCCGGCCACAACGCCCAACCGCTAGGGCGTTCTAGCCAAAAACGCCTGTTTTGATTTTTTCGTACACCTATAAAGACCGAGGGGCGGCAGTGTTTGCACTGCCGCCCCAAGGGTCGTATAGTAAGGGTATATCTGGCCGCAAATTACCTACCAAGTGTAGCGCAGGTACGCCGTGATGTCGGTCTGCTCGGACTTGACCAACACGCCGTTGCTCCAGCTCAAGTCCTCGGTTGCGGCACCGGATTCAATCAAACGATGCGTGCCGGTGGTGCGAATTCTCATGTAATCGGCCTGTAAGCCGAGGCTGAGATGACAATTAAGAGGGACATCGCCGCTGAGGGAAAGATGCAGCGCATCGCCGCCAGTGCTTTCCATGTTGTACCGGTGAATGCCAAGCCTCTCATAGTCAATGTGGTGATCGACGTTATAGGCGCCAGTTGCCCCCCAATCAAATTGGAATACCAAGTTGATCGGCGGCCGGCACTCGCGCTCAATACATGAGCGAAGCTGAGCACCGATATAACCGATGTAATATTGCTGGTTCAATGTGAGTATGTCGCCCGGGTAAAAATCGCCTGGATTTGGAATTGGATTACCATTGGGTTGTACTCCACCACCTATATTTTGAGTTAAGTCGTAGCCCGTCATGTCGAACCGTTGAAACCGGAATCCGGCCAAAGGCCAAACTTCAATAGGCATGCCCAGAAAACAATCCGAATATTTATAGTCCACTTCAAGCTCGATTTTCTGTCCATCATTCCATCGTGTTGCAGAATGCGATAGGCTATCTAGACGGGTGGGGTCGTTTGTTGGTGCGGCAATGTTCCAGTCGTAGTCATTTATACCTCCGTCGATGCGCTGCACCATGGGCATCAGCCACTCGAAGTGCACGTCCCAATTACATCTCTGCACTCCAACCCGCACACCGTTCCACGTCGAGTCCAAGGAATAGTCGAGTTTACTCAACGGAGCATATTGGAGCCCTCTTAATTGTGGAACCGTACCGAACTCGAAGGATGTGTAACCGAACATCTCCTGGATTCGGTAGTCGACGTACCAGGTCCGGCAAGACTCCACCGCCGTGCAGGCACAGCAGTCACAGGCATTGTTGCAACAGCATTTGTCCGAGCAAATCGATTCCTCTGGGCAGGATAGCGATTTTGCCGGCGCCGCGGCCTGTTGATCGCCAGCCGCACTTGCCCCATCAGTTTTTTCGCTGGATATCCAGTAAAAGTCTCCGGCCAGAGCAATCCCTGTCTGGCACAATACAATGACTGCCAACAACAGCAGTGTATATCGCACAAACATCTTCATGACCTGTACTCCTAATCCGAAAGAAAGGAATAACCGTTCTAAACCTTTTATAGTGATTCGGCGCAAAGAGTAGTAAAAATGACAATCTCGACAGTAAACAGCACTTCTTCTCCATTTTGCCATTTTGCCGCAATCGTCAAAGTTTGTGCCTTGCTCAGCCTAGAATTCGGCCTTTAAGCATATTTTGCCGTAATGGGTGGGGTCATCGAACCCCGGGCGAAATACCGTTTCCGCTTCGATCACGCCATTCCGCTTTCCGACCACGCCGATTACGACGAACTATTGGAGGCGGTTAACCGTGTCGCTCCCCGGATCGTGAATTGCACGCACGGACTCAATGATTTCGTCCAGTGCCTGTTGGATGCCGGCCACAACGCCCAACCGCTAGGGCGTACCAGCCAAAAACGCCTGTTTTGATTTTTTCGTACACCTATAAACACCGAGGGGCGGCAGTTTTCACACTGCCGCCCCAAGGAGCATGGTAATTTGTGCTGCAATTTAGAAAGTATATTGCAGGTACGCCGTGATGTCGGTCTGCTCGGACTTGACCAAAACACAATCAAAGTCGGTAAAAACTCTTGTATCTTGGATTTGGACCATCGAACCGGTAGTGCGAATTCTTTGGTAATCGGCCCTTAATCCGAGGCTGAGATGACAGTTAATAGGGACATCGCCGCTGAGGGCTAAATGTATCGTATCTCCGCCCGTGCTTTGCATGTTGTAAGTTGATTGTAAGATCATCTCCCTGAATAGAGAACGGGCCAAGACGACCACCGAAGAGTTGTACGCCGTCGTAGGCCGTCATGCTGAATTTCTCCCAACGGAAACCGGCCAAAGGCCAAAATTCAATCGGCATGCCCCAAATGCAATCCGAATATTTATAGTCCGCTTCAAGATTGACCTGCTGTCCATCATTCCACCGTGTCGCCGAGTGCGATAGGCTTTCAAGTTGGGCAGGGGCGGACCAGTCGGAGTCATAGATTCCTCCGTCGACGTGCTGCACCATCGGCATCAACCATTCGAGGTGGACATCCCAGTCGCATCTCTCTACTCCAGCCCGCAAACCGACCCACGTAGAGTTCAAGGAATAGTCGAGCTTGCTCACCGGATAGTTATTGCCAAAGCCGAACTCGAAGGACGTGTAACCGATCTTCTCCTGGATTTCGGGAACGACGTACCAGGTCCGGCAACAATCGCATGCCGTGCAGGCACAGCCTTCGCAGGCATTGTTGCAACAGCATTTGTCCGAGCAAATCGATTCCTCTGGGCAGGATAGCGATTTTGCCGGCGCCGCGGCCTTTTGATCGCCGGCCGCACTTGCCGCATCGGTTTTTTCGCTGGATACCCAGTAATAGTCTCCGGCCAGAGCAATCCCTGTCTGGCACACTACAATGACTGCCAACAACAGCAGTGCATGTCGCACGAACGTCTTCATGACTTGTTCTCCTGATCTGAAAGAGAGGAATAAACGCGCTAAGCCATTTATAGAGATTCGGCGCAAAGAGTAGTTAAAATGACAATCTCAACAGTGAGTAAAACCTTTTCTCCATTTTACCATTTTGCCGCGATCATCAGAGTTTGTGCCATGCTCAACGTCGAATTCTCCACGATCCGACCGTATATAAGAGGTTACGCAGAATCATGAGAGCAACCAGCCTTTAATCCCAAGACTGGTAGTATGCGTTAAGTTGCGCGGATTTGCCTGCAAGTAGTCCTCGGCCTGATATAGAATGTTTCCCCGCTTACCCAGCGGGACAGGCCGCAAAGTTTATGCAATTGTTAAGTCCAATATGACTAGTTATTTTCACGCAGATTCCACAAATTTTCATAGCCAGATGCCATTTCGTACACTAACCCATGCCGGCTAACGTACGAGGTCCGTACAATGACTTGTATCCAATCCGCTCTAACCCGCATTTCTCACCAGACAGATACGTTACAAGACGGTGTGCCACTGCTTCGCAGAAGCAGTGCTTGCTCGAATCACCATCCACTACTTGCCTTACGTCAGGGCACCGACCGAAGGTTGGTCGTGGCACACGTTGATGAGAAATGTGGACTAATCCCTGGCGCGGCAGAAAGCCGCTACGAAAAACCCTCGGCATGCTCATCGGGGGCTAAATACCGTATAAACTTAGTTTTTCCCGCAAGAAATCGCCTTACGCACTTCGCTGAGCTGTCCTGCGGACCCCAACTTGCTGTTTTTGTGCGCGATATATTCAGCGTAAGCGGCCATGAATAACTTTCCCGGCGGACGCAAATCGAAGTTGGCCGGGTCGTCGCGGAACGACTCGCGGTGGATAGCGCACCAAACCAGCCGGCCATCGGTGTCGATGTTCACTTTGCACACGCCCATCTTGGCGGCGGGCAGATATTGATTTTCATCCACGCCGCTGGCGTTCTTCATTTTTCCGCCGGCGTTGTTAATGCGATCGACCCAGTCCTTGGGTACGCTGCTCGATCCGTGCATAACCAAGGGAAAATTCTTAGGCACGACCTTTTGGATCTTTTCCAGCACGTCGAAATGCAGGCCCTGCTTGCCGGAGAATTTGAACGCCCCGTGCGAGGTGCCAATGGCCACGGCCAGCGAGTCGCAGCCGCTTTTTTCAATAAATTCAGCCGCTTGGGCCGGATCGGTCAAGCGGACGCTGCCTACCACGTCTTCTTCCACGCCGCCGAGCTGGCCCAATTCAGCCTCGACCACAATGCGCTTGGCATGTGCTCGGTCGACCAAGCGGCGGGTAATCTCGATGTTTTTCTCGAACTCCTCGTGCGAGGCGTCGATCATCACCGAACTGTAAAATCCGCTATCGATGCAGTCGTAGCATACTTCCTCGGTGCCATGGTCGAGGTGGACCGCAAAAATCGCCTCCGGAAAGACCTGGTCCGCGGTTCGGATCATCGCCTCTAGAAAACGTTTATCACTATACTCCCTTGCACCGCGGGAGATCTGAATAATAAACGGCGCGCTTATTGCGGCATTGACCGGCTCCTCGTTCTTTTTTACCTTGCCCAAATTTCCCCGAAACAACCCCACGGTCTGCTCCAGGTTATTGATGTTATATGCCCCCACGGCGTACTTGCCGTAGGCATGTTGGAAAAGCTGTTTGGTGGTAACAATCATGATCTCGATAACTCCTTTGATCCGCTGCCATTCACTTTAGTTGGACACCTTATTTTACTGATTGTTTTTTTAATCGCCAGGGAGAGCGGTTTGATAAAACGATGCCACCTTACACCATCCAGTGGGGTGATAGGCTCAAGTCTGTCGAGTTATTCTTAAAAAAAATTGGAATGATTGTTTGTAAAGCCGCAACCTGTGGTGGCGGGAAAAATGGGCATAATAAGTCTGTTTTTCCACAACCGCGACCCATGTATACGGTTTTACAACATAATTTGAAACATAACCTTATTCACCACAATAAGTTACGTCCACAAAAACATTCATTGCTCCATCCGGCATCAAGCAGTACAATTACCCCCACTTCTTTCCATGTATATATATAGTCTAAGTCAAGGATGACGAGATTATGAGCACGGAAGCACACGCTCTATCGGGGAAT
>JBEKIK010000113.1:0-6210 GCA_050011795.1 Thermoguttaceae bacterium
CAATCAGATGATCGATGATGGCCTCGCCGGCGATTTTTATGCCCGCCTGGACCGCCGCCTCCACGTCGCTCACCGATCCGCCGATGACGATTATGTATTTGCCCGAGCAGATCGTCCGGGCGATGAGCAGGTTGACCGTGGCGGCCTTGAGCATCTCGTCCTCGACCAAATAGCCAATGCCGATGCTGGATAGTTCGATTACGCCGACTGATGTGGGAGTGGCCATGATGGTTCTCCCCCCGGTGTATTCACCGGGGGCTAAATGATTTTTGAATGAGTATGTTTTCCCTCGGGTGTATTCACCGGAGGCTAAATGTTTTATTTTTCAATCCAAACAATGCCCTCCGCGATGGCGGTCACTACGCCGTCGATGGAGGCGTGGACCGGAGCGCCTAGGGCCGGCTTGCCGTTGACCACCGGCGGCCGGCCGACTAATTGGTTTTTTTTCACCCGATCGCCGACCTGAACAACACACTCGCAAAGGGCACCGATGTGTTGTTTCAGTTTGATCCCGACTTTGTCGGCGGCAAGCAACGTATCTTTTAGCGGCCCGACGTTGCGAAACTGTGTTAAACCCAGCTTGTTCATCAGCCGAACCATGGGTGCCTTGCGATTGGCCATGTGCCACTCGGGCCGCCGGGGATTGAAGGGCGGATTTTCCCAGCGTCTTTTCTCCGCCGCCAGTCGCCGCTTGTTTTGGGTGCAAACGTTTTTCGGGTCCAAATCTTCGGGACATGAATACAGGCTGCACAAGTTGCACTCGCAGCAAAACTGCGTGCCCACGACGTTGGCCTCGCCTACCAGATTAAAGCCCAGGCTGCGCATGGCCGCGTGGGGTTCGATGGGATGTCCGAGCAGCCAGCGCGGGCAGAGTTCGGTGCAGAAACTGCATTGATCGCAGGCGCTTCGGCCGATTCGGGCGATCTGTCGCCAGTCCTGGCGTCGGCGGCGAATCACCACATGATCGCCGGGCAGGACAATCACCCCGCCGGTGGTCTTATCGACCAGCGCCTGGTGATTATCTTCCAAGTAGCCCATCATCACTCCGCCGACCATGAAATTCGGGTCCGGAATAGTCGGTCCTCCGGCGGCTGCCACGCACTCGGCCAGGGTTATGCCCACGGGCACGCGAAGCGTAACCGGCTCGGCCACGGCCCCGGCCACGGAGAGAAATTTTTCGGTAACCGGTTTTTCGGCCGCTTGGGCCACGTTAAGCGCGGTTTCCACGTTCATCACCACCGCGCCGATGTTGAGAGGAATTCCGCCCGGCGGAATCACTCGGCCAAGCACGTCGTAGACCAGGATGAATTCATCGCCCGCCGGATAAGTATCTCTGAGCGACGCCACGTCCATATTCGATGGCAACTTGGCTCGCATCAGATCGATCACGTCGCGGTACTTTTCCTTGACACCGACTATGCCACGCTCGGCGCCGAGGAGTTTCATGCCGGCGGCCATGCCTTCTACTACAGCATCGGCGAATTCGCGCAGCACTTCTTTATCTTTATGCAGCAAGGGTTCGCACTCGGCGGCATTCAGCAACAGCGAATCCGCTTTTCCGCTGAGTTTCACGTGCGTGGGAAAGCCCGCGCCTCCGGCTCCGACAACTCCAGCCTCGGCGATATCTTGGACCGTAATCTGGGCCATCTTAAATTGTTTCATCTTGGGTATAGCAATATCTTCAAACTTTCAATTATAGCTTGAAGTAAAGAACGCCGCCCCCCGCCGGGAGAGGGTTAGCGTGAAATAATCTTCACAAAAGTGCAGATTTTTCTTTCTGTCCGCAGGGGTCTCTCAAACTTCAGGCCGCTGATATAAAATAAATTGTTTTGGAGCCATAATAAATTAAACCAGCAAAGACAGGCAAGAATGCCTGTCCTCCTGTTGAAAGACCGCGACAAGTCGATCCGCGCCCACGGCCAATACACGCAACTGAAAACCATCTGGATGCAACTTTCGAAATAGGAGACGTTCTCGTGGCCGAAAAATTTCACGGACTGTTCCCGGCATTGGTCACCCCCATGACGGCCGATGAACAAGTCGATCATAAAACTCTGGCCGAGTTTATCGATTACCTGATCGAGGAAGGCGGCGTGCACGGAATTATCCCCTTGGGCAGCACGGGCGAATACTACGCCCTTTCGGCCCAGGAACGCTCGGACGTGCTCAGAACCACGATCCAAACCGTTGCCGGGCGCGTGCCCGTGGTCGCCGGCGCCAATGCCGGATCGACCCGCGACGTCCTGCAGTATTGCCGAGAGGCGGAAAAATTTGGGGCGGCGGGCGTGATCTTGGCCCCGCCGTATTATTCCCTGCCCAGAGACGACGAACTAGTCGAGCATTTCCGCGCGGCGAGCGACGCTATCAACATTCCGATCATGCTCTACAACTACCCCGGGCGGACCGGAGTGGACATGCAGCCCGAGCTGATCGAACGCCTGGCCGAACTGAAACAAGTGCGATACGTCAAGGAGAGCACCGGCGACATCAGGCGCATCAGCGAAATCATCCGCCGCCTGGGCGATAGGATCACGGTGTTTTGCGGGTGCGACACCATCGTCCTGGAATGCCTGCTCCTGGGTACGCCCGGCTGGGTGAGCGGCTCGGCCAACGTGCTACCGCGCGAACACGTCGAGATATATCGAATTGCCGTGGAAAAGCAAGACTTTTTGGGCGCAAAGGCGCCGTTTTATAAATTGTCGGCGTTTTTGGCCCTGGCCGAGAGAGGTGGAAAGTACACGCAGTACGTCAAGGCCGGATGCGGCCTGACCGGCCATCCGGTCGGCCCGCCCCGCCGGCCGCTTTTGCCCATTGGGGCAGAGGAAACGGCCCTGTTGAAAAAAGCGATCGCCGAAGTCCGCCGGTAAGAGTGAATAAGAGTAAAATTTGATTACCATTTTTACCTAGTTCGGGTTTTTAATTGCCATTTTTACTTAGCCCAGGCGTTTAGAGATCGTCCACCTTTTGTGGCAATATGGATAACATTGTTAAGCCCAAAGGGCTTAAATATGACAGCCCAGGGCATCGCCCTGGGTAGAGGATAAGACCAGACATCATAAGGCCTGTAAGGCCGTCATAGATCTGCAAAAAAAGCAAGCAGCTATGCCGCCCTTTCAGGGCTTTAGGTTTGTTGGAGGCACCTATTCCCAGGGCGTTGCCCTGGGCTGTCATATTTTCAGCCTTTCAGGCTGGTGTTGGATTTCAAACAATCGTTTATCCCAACTATCGAGAAGAACATGTTTTAGATACTATGAATTGTGATTTACCCAATTTATCGGAAAGGTGGACGATCTCTTCACGGGGTTCATCCAAATCTTCAAGTGATGCAATGAGATGTTATACAATTGCCGCGATTGCAATAATTTTTTCCTGGCTTCTCGGCGCTTCCGGCCGTGCCGATGAGACAATCCCGCTGGCGGGCCAGTGGCGATTCCGCCTGGACGCCGATAAAGCGGGCCATGCGGAAAAATGGTTCGATCAGGAATTAACCGATCGGATCCATCTGCCCGGCTCGACCGATCAGGCCGGATACGGCACAAAAACCAGCGGCCCGGCCAACGGTTCGCTCTCCCGCCCCTACGTTTACGAAGGACCGGCCTGGTATCAAACCGATTTCACCATTCCCGATGCCTGGCAGGGCAAGCGCGTTACGCTTTTTTTGGAACGCTGTCACTGGCAGACTGAAGTTTGGGTCGACGGCCGGCCTTACGGAATGCAAGACAGCCTTTGCACTCCGCACGTGTACGATTTCGGCCAAAGGCTTGCGACCGGCAGGCATCGGCTGACGATTTGCGTTGACAACACCTACAAAATCGACGTCGGCACAAGGGCCCATAGCGTTACCGACCATACGCAAACCAACTGGAACGGCATTATCGGCCGCATTGAACTTCGCTCCGACGATCCGGTGTGGATCGACGCGGCGGAAGTCTATCCCAACTTGCCGGAAAAGAAGGCGGATGTAAAGATCACGATCCGCAACATCACGGGCAAGCCCGTCACCGGCGAAGTAAAAGCCGCCGCCCTCACCCCCGGCCCCTCTCCCGAAAAGGGAGAGGGGAGCGATGGTTGGACATCAACCAAATTCGAGCAAAGCGGCTCCGAACAGAACCTTTCAATCGCACTTCCCATAAGCGATATGAAATTATGGGATGAGTTCAATCCGGCTTGTTACCGACTTGTGCTCAACCTATCGGCCAAAAGCGGCGACGGACAATTTCAGGACCAGAAACAGATTACCTTCGGCATGAGACAGATCGGCGTAAAAGGGACTCAGTTTGTTCTTAACGATCGGCCGATTATGCTTCGCGGCACTTTGGAATGTTGCATATTTCCGCTTACCGGGTATCCGGCCATGGACGTGGAGGCATGGCGGCGCCATTTCGAGATCGCCCGATCGTACGGCCTTAACCATTTCCGCTTTCATTCCTGGTGCCCGCCCGAGGCGGCGTTCATCGCGGCCGATCAAACCGGATTCATGCTCCAAGTCGAAACGCCCGTGTGGACCGCCCTGGGCAGCAATCCCAAAACCGACGCCTTTGTCACGGCCGAAGCCGACCGCATACTGGCTGCCTACGGCAACCATCCGTCGTTTACTATGCTTTGCGTGGGCAACGAACCAAAGGGGCGGATGCAGGAATTTCTCAGTAAGATAGTAGCTGCCTGGAAACAAAAAGATTCCCGCCGGATATACACCGGGGCGTCGGGTTGGGCGGAAGTGCCCGAAAACCAGTATAACGTCCTGTTTCGCATGACCGACGGCGGGTTGCGGGTCCACGGTCGCCGCTTTGTCAAGGAAAATTCATCGACCGACGTGGATTTTTCGGCCTACGTTAAAAACTACTCAGTGCCGCTGGTGGCGCACGAACTGGGACAGTGGCTGACTTATCCCGATTTCGGCGAAATAGCCAAGTACACGGGCGTGCTCAAGCCGCGCAACTTGGAATCGTTCCGCACGGTCATGGCCCAACGCGGCATATCGGAGCAAAACGCACAATTCCACTCGGCCAGCGGACGGTTCGCCTGGCTGATCTACAAGGAGGACATCGAGACGGCCTTGCGCACGCCCGGTTTCGGCGGATTCCAGTTGCTCAGTCTCCAGGATTTTCCCGGTCAAGGCGAGGCGCTGGTCGGATTGATCGATTCGTTCTGGGACACGAAGCACATTCTCACGCCCGAACAAATGCGGCGATTTTGCGGCCAGACCGTGCCCTTGGCCCGCTTTACGAAATTCACTTGGACGGACGATGAAACTTTTTCCGCCCGGTTGTCAGTTGCCCATTATGGACCCAAAGATCTGCCGGCGGCCGTCGCTTTTTGGAACATCACCGACTCGGCTGGCAAGGAAACAGCCTCCGGCAGCCTGGCCCCGGCCGACCTGCCCACGGGCAACACCGCGAACCTGGGCGAAATCCGCTGGACACTCGGATCGATCAAACAAGCGGGCGCTTTTAAGCTCACAGTCGGTCTGAAAGGCACGACCTTTGTCAACGATTGGGATTTTTGGGTATATCCCAAGCGGTTGGAAATGCCCGTTGCCGAGGACGTGATCGTCGCCGAATCGATTAATGTTGATGTAACCAAAGCGCTGGAGGACGGAAAAAAGGTCCTGTTCATTTCACCGGGCAATGCGGACGGCAAGTTTTCCGTGCCCAACAACTTTCTGCCGGTGTTCTGGTCCTTCACCTGGTTCCCCAATCAAAAAGCCACCATGGGAATGTTCTGCGATCCAAAGCATCCGGCATTGGCCGAGTTTCCCACCGATTTTCACAGCAACTGGCAGTGGTGGGAATTGGCTAACCGCTCCCGGGCCTTTATCCTCGACGATACGCCGGCCGATTTCCGTCCCATCGTGCAGGCCATCGACGACTATCACCGCAACCACAAATTAGGCGCGGTCGTCGAAGCTCGCGTCGGCCCGGGCCGGGTAATTCTCTGCGGCATGGACATCCAAAATAATCTCGACTCGCGTGGCGTGGCCCGGCAACTACGCTACAGCCTGCTGAAATACATGAACTCTCCGGCCTTTAATCCCACACATACCCTGGACATAGAATCATTGCAAAAATTGTTGCATAAATCTTCCGGCGATGTGGCAGGAAATCAAAAGCAGGCTTCTGACCAATAATGACTAACCATTGAACTTGCAATGCGTTACGTCAATTCCGCCCGGATCTTGAACCAGTGCGGCCGCCCTTGCGTAGTGAAAGG
>JBEKIK010000114.1:0-6170 GCA_050011795.1 Thermoguttaceae bacterium
TGTCCGAGGCGAATACGCCCGAGCGATACATGGCCGAAGGAAAACCGATCGCCCAGCCGTGCTGGGGATCGGTGAAGATGATTTTTTTAAGTGCGGGCAACATGAGGCGGGGGATGGCGGTCCAGGTTTGACCTCCGTCGCGGGTTGTAAGCAGCACGCCCGTGCCGGTGTGCGAATATGGTTGGGCCGATCCGCCCGCCGTAAAGCCGATTTTCCCGGTTAGGAAACAAACCGACTGCAACGGGCAATTAACGCCGCTGGGCTGCAAGCGCCATTGCCGGCCGCCGTCTTCGGTATGCCAGATAGTGCCGTGATCGCCCACCGCCCAGCCGTACTGGCCGTCGATAAAACAAATATCAGCCAGCCGGGCGTCGTTCATGAAGGATTCGGGAAACCGGTTGTTTGCGTCGGATGCGGGATTCGGAACCAATGGGGCGGCAGGTGTGGTTGGAATGCCGTCTTCGCTGGGAAATCCGAACACGGGACGCTCGGGCGCCGCCGTTCGATCGGCATCCTTTTGCGCCGCGATCGTCAGCAACAATGCCAGCAGGGCCGAGGTGGGCATAGGCACAATTATGGAAAACCTCCGGGCACAAGTGCCCGGGCTAAACGGATCATTTCATGGCCGCAAGGACCATGAGAAAAACGACCCAAACGATTTCCAATGTAACGGCCAAGGCAAGAAGACACTTTTGCAAGGCCGTGGTATTTGCCGGATCTTCGCAGCGGGATGTATTAGGACGGCGTTTGGTCATTGTTCACTGGAGTTTAAAGCCTATTCCGGGGGCGTGATGCGAAAACTGTCGCGGAAGGCGGTATCGAAATCGTAGAGATTGCTGAAATCCACGCGGGTATCGGAAGGGGTTTTTCTCATTTTTCCGATGCGAATCAAATTGAAAACCACCTCGCCGAAATCGCCGGTGTTATGAAGTCCCCAGTTGTTGAGCACGATTTTCGCCATGTAACCGTATTGGTGCAAGGCGTAAACACGGATGGCCTCGCAAAGTTCCTGCCCGGTTACATGGCGTTCGACGGTTTCTTCGGGCTTGTTGGCCGGTGCGGCTTGCGAGCTGAATTCGCCGGGTTTTTCCGCGCCCATGCCCAGTATGTTTTGAGCATAGTTCAAGGCCTCGAAGATGAATATATAAGCCTCCGGCTTGTACCGCCGGTCTTCTCGGAGCAATGCGACAAAGGAGTCGGAAGGATCGAGCATGGCGATATTAAAAGGATGAAGGATGAAGGATGAAGGATGAATAATGAATGATGAATTTTGCATTAACCGGCTTGTGGATTCGCACTGTGCACCGTCCACTGTCCATCGTCCACTTGCTATCTACCATATACCATCTTCCATTTATCATATTATTCTATCTGCCGGTCCTCTTCCTGATCGGGCATTTCGGGCTCCGGCTCCAACGGGATGGGGGGCGCGGTTTGATCGAGTTCGGCTTTGTCAAAGGGGACCGTCAGTCGGCGGTGATCGTCGGTGAGCACCTGGAGTTGGCCGTTGAGGATTTCATGCCCGACTACTTTTCCCCGGCCATCGGGGGTGATGACAATCGAACCGAGCGGCGGAAATTGTTTTTGCAGGTCCTCGTAAATATCGAATTCATAGCGTAGGCAACACTTCAAGCGACCGCAACGGCCGGAGATTTTCGTGGGGTCGAGGGTGGCTTTTTGCAGCTTGGCCATGCGCATGGAAACCGGGGGCATCTGGACCAGGTGGGAGTTGCAGCAGACCGGGCAGCCGCAGTCGCCGTAGTCGGCCAGGAGCTTGGCTTCGTCGCGCACGCCGATTTGCCGCATTTCGATGCGAGTTTGAAACTCGCCGGCCAGCAGCCGGACCAGTTCGCGGAAATCGACGCGGTTGTCGGCCAGATAGTAGATTACGATCCGCTCGCCTCCGAAAATGTGTTCCAAGTCGACCAGTTGCATTTTCAATTCCAGTTGGTCGATGTAGCGCTGGCATACGCCTAATTCCTCGGAGGAGTGTTTTTCGATGCGGGCCAGTTCGTTGGCGTCTTCGGGGGTCATGGCGCGGAGGATTTGCCCGGTGGGCGGATCGGTCAGGCGGGCAACGGCGTCGGGCGTGGCCTCGGCGAGAATTTCGCCGGCCTCCAGGCCGCGGTCGGTCCGGGTGATGACCTGCGTACTCCGGCGGAATGACTGGCCCGCCGGGGCGGAAAACACCCCCAGGAATCGCATTACCCCGTATCGAATGATGTAATCGGACATACGTGAATGATTATATCGAATCACACCAATTCGGGGAAGAGAGATAAAAAGGATGAAGGATGAAAAGTGAACAGTGGGCAGTGGACAGTGGGCAGTGAAATAAACTGTAAAAATAATGTCCAAAAGCTATGGATCTCAGAGTAATAAAGTTACAAGAGTTGGGGCGACAGTTGTACTGCCGCCCTGGATTCGCCCGGCGGGACGGGAGTACAACTCCCGTCCCAACGTAGCATTATCAATTTGAGACCCAATAAATTCTAAACATGACCCACTGACCACTGCCCACTGTCCACTGCCCTCTATACACTGCCCACTATACACTGCCCACTATTCCAGCAGATAATCGGCCTCGAGCTGGTAGGGCAGGCCGCCTAAGGGGTTGACGGCTTGTTCGCGGTCGATGCGCAATTTGCCGCCGAGTTTGATGGGGCGGGATGAATAATCAACGGTCAGATCGCCGGATAATTTTACGTTGATCATCTCCGTGGATCTAAGTTGCCGGGTGCAAAATTGGCAGTGACCGAGGGTGGGCACAAGAATAAATTCCTTGATGTTTATGCTCCGCCGGCCCGGATAAATATAACCTTCCTGGATAAAGATTCGTTTGTCCGGATTGTTATCGCTGGGTTCCAATTCAAAGGCCGCGGGCGGAATGATCTCGCCGAGCTGATCCGGATTGGGCTGGAGATAGTCGAAGGTAATCGGTTTGTATCCGGACGGGACGGTGTGCTGTTTAATGTAATGCTGGATATACATGCCCGACAGCCAAAGAACTATCGCCACGGCGATTGCGGCCCGGGCAAAGCCTTCGCCGGTATATTCCTGGGAGGCGTAGCGGATGTGTTTAAGGGCCCTTACGGCCAGGGCGATGGAAAGAATCGGAATGGCCCAAAAAACCCAGCCGAAGACCGTGAGAATGGAAAAAACGCCGAAAACCAGACTGAGAATCGCGGTCACGTTCAGCGCCCGGTAAGGCACGGGGGCGGCCTCGGCGGCTACTGGCGATTCATCAATTATGGTTGCTTGGATTTGCATGAAAGTTTAGCCGCGACCGGGCACCGACTTAATGTCGCTCGGGGAGCGGGAATTGGTCGTTGGTTGGCGCGAAAACGCAAGCGGTTTTATAGGTTTTATTCATCATTCAACATTCAGCATTCGTCTTTCTTTTTCATCCTTCATCCCTCATCCTTCATCCTTTTTTTTACGTTCCAGCCATGAGGGATTTTACCACGTCGGTTTTGTAGGCGTACATTGCGGGCAGGTATCCGACCAGGGTGGCGAGCACGACCAGGCCGGGGATGAGGATTAGTTCGACGGTTTGGAAGTCCCAGACTTTGACGATCACGCCGGTCTGGTCGGCGATGGTCGTTCCCAGCGCGCCCACCAGCCCGTGGCCGATCAAGAGGCCGAGCGCCCCGCCGCCTAGCGAAAGCAGGATCGATTCCATGAGGATAATGGCCATTACGGTGTAGCGGCTTGCGCCCAGGGCCCGCATGATGGCGATATCGTGCCGCCTGTCGCTCATCGAGTTGTACATGCTCACCATGATGCCGATGCCAGCCACAAAGACCACCAATACGGCCAGGACCAACAGTAGCAACTGGATGTTTCCGATGATGCTGTCGAACAATTTGGCGATCTCCAGCGAAGGAAAAACGGCTTGGGCGACGTGCTCTTTGTTTACCACGGTCTCCAGATCCATAGCTAAAACCTGTTTGTGGGTTTGTGTGCAAACGAGGATTGCGGAAATTTGTTTGTTAATCGGCTCATGGGCGTCGTGATCATGGTCCTCGTTGTCGTGGGCGTCGTGTGCATGGGCGTCTTGTTCGGCTGCTTGATTTTTCGTGGTTTCTTCGCTTGTCACGCCGCTTTTGCCGCTTAAGAAGGCCACGCCTGAAGGCGTTCCATGGAGGTGGGCCGGTTCGCGCCAAAAGCCCTCGATGTTCATGAATATCGCCCGGTCGTTGGGCGTGCCGGTATGATCCAGAATGCCCACCACCTTGAAATCGTGATGGTGGTGTTTTTCGCCGGCTTCGACGGCCTGGGCCACGGGCGAGAAAGTATCGCCCAGTTTTAGACCCGTGCGCCGGGCAGCAACGTCGCCGATCACCGCGTCCCAGTAGTTTTCATCCTCGAAATTTTTGCCTTCGGCAAAGCTATATTTCTTGTCTTCCAGGTAGGTGAGCTTCTCGAAATACTCCGGGATGGTGGCTACGGCCGGATAGCCTTTGTAGTCGTGACCGGTGCAAATCGGAATGGCGGCCTCCACGGCCGGGGCGAAACGGCCTTCGACAAACTCCTGGTAATAACTGTAAGGAATATTTTCCAGCGGCTGGCTCAGATGAAAGACCGTGTTTAAGACCAGTTGCAACGGGCTGCCCTTTGCGCCGATGATCAAATCGTAACCCTGGGCGCCGCGGCGGAAGGATTGGCTGATCACGCTGTGGATTACCAATACCGTGACCACCAGGGCCACGCCCATGCCCATCGAAAAGGCGGTCAGCCCGGAGGCCAACGTCCGCTGCCTGATGCTTCGCCATGCAATTTTCCAGAGACTCATGATTTAGTAATCAGTTTACAGTTTACAGTTTAATGATTCGAGTTTAGCCTGGGAGCTTGCTCCCGGAGTTTTTCCGCCCTCACCCTAGCCCTCTCCCGACCAACCTTCGGTCGGTGCCCGGAGAGGGGACGTTTTGTTTTTAGCCCTCTCCCGTCGGGAGAGGGGACGGTCTGCTTGCCAAATTGAATTCTTCGAGTTTATTTACGCGTTTGAACTGTCCGGCCACGTCGCTGCTATGGGTGACCATCACTATTGCCACGTTTTCCTCGGCGCAGGTTTCGCGGATCAAATCCAGTATCTGCTGTTGGTGGCCGGAATCGACGTTTGCCGTTGGCTCGTCGGCCAAGAGCAGTTTGGGTTTGTTGGCCAGCGCCCGGGCGACGGCCACACGCTGTTGCTCGCCTACGGAGAGCATCCTGGGCCGATGGGTCATGCGATGTCCCAGCCCCACGCGTTCGAGCAATTGCCTTGCCCTGGGCTTGTTCGGCCGGCCGCGTGCGAACCGCATTGCCAGAAGCACGTTTTCCAAGGCCGTAAAGGCGGGCAGGAGGTTGAAAGTTTGGAATACGTAGCCGATCCGCTCGGCCCTGAACCGGTCGCACTCAGCCTCGCTCATCAGCGTGATGTCGAAGTCGTCGATGCGGACCTTGCCGGAGTCCGGCCGGCTGATCCCGGCAATGACGTGCAGGAGCGTGGTCTTGCCGCACCCGCTGGGCCCGACCAGGATCACCTGCTCGCCCTCGGATACGCAAAAGTCGGGAACGTCGAGGATGTGCAGTTCAGACCCGTCCGGCTGCCGGAAGGTCTTTTTGACGTTTCTTAGGTGCAAAATATCGGGCATGGTAGCGATACATTAGTGTTGAAGTAGCTATATTTAATATACGGTAAGTGTGGGCGGTTGGTTTGGTAAAAGATACCTTGGGTGGGCATGAAATGGGAGGCCGTAAATAGCACCAATCCATTGCCGCACCCCACATTGGTAGGGGTGTGGTGGAATATAGAAATATCTCTCTTATCTCCGCCGGTACATCTGTCTTCGTAGATCGCGTTGGACTTCGGCCTTTTTCATGGCTTCGCGTTTGTCTTGTTTTTGTTTGCCTTTGCAAAGGCCCAATAGCACCTTTGCCCGGCCTTCTTTGAAATACATTTTCAGCGGCACCAGGGTCAGGCCTTTTTGAAAGGCCAACGCGGCGAAACGCTTGATCTCGCGCCGGTGCATAAGCAGTTTGCGCGGGCGCTTGGGCTGATGGTTGAACTGATTGGCCTCGGTGTATTCGGGAATGTCGCAGCCGATGAGCCAGACTTCGTTCTCTTTTACCCGGGCGTATGCCTCTTCGAGCGAAACGTGGCCTTTGCGCAGACTCTTTACCTCGCT
>JBEKIK010000115.1:0-6168 GCA_050011795.1 Thermoguttaceae bacterium
TATCAACCGTTCTAGGCCGCTTTTCGCCAAAAAACAACACGGAGACACGGAGTTCACGGAGAAAACAAATTATAAATTGATTTTATATATGCTCATTGATAAATTCAGCCATAAATCTAATCCAACAATACTTGCCAAATAAACAATATATTATTATTTATTTCTCCGTGTCCTCCGTGCCTCCGTGTTGAACAATCAGTCGTAATCGTATGAAAAATAAAATTTATCGCCGATTCGTAATTATATTGACAATCCTAACATGTTGCCTGGCGGCGGCGCCGTTAGATGCACGGACGATCTTGAAAAGCATCTGCCTCCTGAAAGGGCAGGAAGAGAACACTTTGCAGGGATTGGGAATCGTGGTCGGCCTGAAGGGGACCGGCGACGGCAGCAGTTTTTTGCCCATGCTCAGAAGCCTGGAAAAGATAATGAAAGTGATGGGCGAACCGCTGGGACGGAAAAGCCTGGACGAAATCAAAGACACTAAGAACGTGGCCCTGGTGACCGTGACCGCCACCATACCGGCTTCCGGCGCGCGCCAGGGCGACAAGATCGATTGCGTGGTCAGTTCGATCGGCTCGGCCAAGAGCCTGTCCGGCGGGCGGCTGTTCCTTACGCCGCTGATCGGACCGGACCGCACCAATCCCCGCATCTACGCCTTTGCCGAAGGGTCCATCACCCTGGACGATCCGTCGATCACCAACAGCGGCCGAGTTTTCGAGGGCTGCCAATTGGAAGAGGAGTTTTTCAACGCCTTCATCAAAGACCGAAAAATTACCCTGGTTCTGGACAAGAACCACGCCGATTTTCAAGTCGCCCAGGAAGTGGCGGAATTGATCAACAGCCAGTTGAGCATTCAAACTGGCGGCGCTCCGCTGGCCAGAGCGATGAATCAGGTCAACATCGAAGTATTCATTCCCCCGCAATACCGCGACGATCCCGTGCTCTTCGTCTCGCAAGTGCTCAACCTGCCCATCCTGGAGCCGCAGACCGCGCCGCGGGTAGTGATCAACGAGCGGGCTGGAAGCATCGTCATCAGCGGCGACGTGGAGATCGGCTCCGCAGTTGTGTCGCATAAAAATATCGTGGTCGAAACCGGCAATGCCGGCAATGCCCGGCCGTTCGTGCCGGTCAATTCAGCGGATCCCAACGCGCCAAAACTCAAGGCGCTAGTCGAGACGCTCAATGCCCTGCACGTGGCCACGCCGGACGTTATCGAAATCATTAAGGGCCTGGACCGCAATGGCCGGCTCCATGCCCAATTAATTATTGAATAATCCGCGGCGGAGAATTCGTCATGATAAACGCGATCAATACCAACCTTTCCGGCGCACTGGCCATGAATGCCGTCCAAAATGCCCCGGCGAAAGCGCCCGATCTTGCAGGCATGGCAAAAAGTCCGGAGTTACGCAAGGCATTCGATGCTTTTGTCGGCCAGACCCTATTCGGTCAATTACTGCACTCGATGCGGAAAACCGTGGGCCAACCGGCCTACTTCGGCGGCGGCCGGGCCGAAGAAATCTTTCAGCAGCAACTCGACCAGGCGTTGGTCAAGAATATCAGCGAGTCGAGCGCCGATCAATTTAGCGGACCGATGTTCGAACTGTTCACCCTCCAGCGAAAATGAGAAACCATGGGCATATCCATGCAAACTACGTGGGAAAACGAAGTCGCACGGCTTTTGAACGATCTCTTGGCCGTGCAAGACGATTTATCCGTGAATTTGGCCAAAAAAAGGGAGTTGTTAATTGCCTCCGACACGGCGGGATTAACCGCCCTTGCACCGGAGGAAGAGCAATTGATCCAACGGCTCCAGGAATGTGTTAAGAGGCGGGAAGAATTGCTCGCAAAAGCGGCTCAAGAAGGTTTGCCCGTTGAGAGCATACATGCCTTGGCCGAATCCTTGCCACCCGAACGCCGGGGTGAATTGCCCAATCGCCTGACTCAGGCAAGCTCCAGAGCCAGACTTCTTCAACACCAAAGCTTTACGAATTGGCTTGTGATTCAACGCAGTTTGATTCATCTTTCGCAGATGTTAGAGATTATAGCGACCGGCGGCCGTCTTCAGCCGACATATGGAAAAGGAGAACCGGTTAATGCCAGTGGCGCCATTGTAGACCGGGCAGCTTAAATAGAATGGGGCATATGGGATGTTTGAATAGTAAATCCGGAAACCACGAGCAAATCTTAGGCTCGGCCTTCGGCCAACAGAAAAGGGTTCAGGCTTCAGAATTTGAGTGTTAACACTTCTTTTGAATCCTAAACCCTGAACCCCGACCCCTAACCATGTCGCTATTCGGCACCATTCAAATGGCTGGCAACTCGCTGCAGGCGATGGATGTCGCTTTGCAGGTTGTCAACCAGAATATCTCTAACGCCAACACGACGGGCTATATTCGCGAAGAGGCGGTGCTGCAAACCGCCGGAACGCAACAGTCGGGCAATCTTCTTTTAGGCACGGGCGTCGAAGTCACGGCGGTGGTGCAGAAGATCGACAAGTATTTGGAAGAGCGGCTCCGCGGCGCAACCAGCGATTCGTCCTATGCCGATACCTTGCAAAATACTTATACCCAGTTGGAAGACGTGCTCGACGCGCTCAGTAACAGCACCGACCTGAGCAGCGTGATGAATAACTTTTTCAGCAGCATCTCCGACGTTCTCAACTCCCCGAATGACGTTACCGTGCGCAATCAGGCCGTGTCGAACGGACAAACGCTTGCCGATGATATCACGCAGATGTTCCAAAAAGTGGAAACGCTTCAATCCGACGTGAACGACCAGATAAAAGGCACGGCGGACAGCATCAATCAGCTCACGGATGAAATCGGCAAGTTGAATACGCAAATCGCCCAGATGCAAAGCAGCACTAACTCGAATAGCGACGCGGTGGGGCTGACCGATCAACGCTTGGCGGCTCTGTCGGATCTTTCCAAGTTGGTAAACATCACCACTACCGAGCAAACCGACGGCACGATTAGCGTATACTGCGGCGGAGAATACTTGGTCAGCGAGGGAAATTCGCGCCAGGTGAAGGTGACGCTAAACAGCGACGGCAACGGATTGAATGCCGCCGAGATCTGCTTTGCCGACAGCGGCGCGGCTCTCAAACCCACTTCGGGAGAGCTCCGCGGATTGATGGATTCCCGGGATGAAGTTTTAGGCGGATTCCTTGATCAACTCAACGATTTCGCCAAAACGCTGACGTACGAGTTCAACAAGGTTTATTCATCGGGCCAGGGATTGAAGGGTTATACCGAGTTAACCAGCCAGTACGCCGTGGACGACGCATCCAAGGCGCTGAATGACACCGGTTTGACATACACTCCGGAAAATGGGTCGTTCCAGGTGCTGGTCACCGACAATCAAACTGGTCTTACGACCACCACGACCATACAGATCAATCTGAACGGCACAAGCAATGACACGACTCTCTCGGACTTGAATGCTGAGCTGAACAACATAAGCGGCATCTCCAGCCAAATTTTAAGCAACGGCACATTGAAGATAACCAGCGACTCGTCCGACACGGAAATCTCTTTTGCCAACGATACCAGCGGCGTTTTGGCGTCGTTGGGGCTGAATGTCTTTTTCACCGGCACGTCGGCCGCCGACATCGGCGTCAGCCAGCCGGTTGTGGACGATCCATCCTTGTTCGCAGCCAGTTCGGGCGGCATCGGCGCGGATACCGACAACGCCCAAATCCTGGCGAATTTCGTGGACCAGAAATTAACATCGCACAATAACGAAACCGTGGGGGACATGTACTCCAACATAGTCGACGACGTGGCCCAAAAATCGTCGACGGCCGCGTCCAACTCCACCGCGGCTGCAACTTACCTTAGTTCACTCCAATCCCAGGAAAGTTCCATAAGCGGAGTGAGTCTGGATGAAGAAGCGGTAAAGATGCTTATTTATCAAAAAGTCTATCAGGCCTCGGCCAAGCTTATTTCCACGATTTCGGATTTGCTGGATTCACTAATGAATATTTAGGAATAGGGAACCATGAGTAATTCCATCGTCAGCATTCCGACCACCAGGATAAGCGACCTGTTCGTGCGCAATCAACTGTTGGCTCAGCTTCAATCAAATGCGTCCGCCCTATATAAAACCGAGATGGAAATAAGCTCCGGCTATCGTTTCAGTTCGATCAGCGAGGATCCATCGGCTTCGCATACCGTAATAAGCGTGCAATCGCTCCTGCAACGCGTAACCCAGCTTCAGACCAACGTCTCCACGAACCAGTCTTATTTGAGCACCGCCGACTCGGCGCTTTCCAGCGTATCGGATTTGATAACCAGCATCCGCGCCACCGCGGTGGGCGCGACGGGTGATACGGCCACCGACTCGCAGCGCGCCGCCGCCGCGGAACAGGTCCAGGCGGCGATTCAGGAATTGGTGGCTACCGGCAACCAAAAGTACAATGGACAATATCTATTTTCCGGCTCGGAAAACTCCACCGAACCTTTCTCATACTCGAACAACGTGGTTGAATACTCCGGCAACGAAACGGCGTTGTCCAGCTATTCCGACCTAAATTCCTTGTTTCAAACGAATATAAACGGCAACGAAGCCTTCGGCGCAATTTCATCGCAGGTGCAAAGCAGCGAGACGATCACTCCGGTCCTTACTTACGATACCGCTTTGTCCGACCTGAATCAGGGCCGGGGCGTCAGCTCCGGCAGCATTATTGTGTCTAACGGCACGACGAGCAGCACCATCGACATAAGCAGCGCTAAAACGATCGGCGACGTGGCGGCGTTAATCAAGGCCAGTCCCCCGGCCGGCGCCGAGATTAACGTCGTCATAACCGCCACCGGACTCAACATTTCGCTCAGCAAAGGTAGCAGCGGCACGCTTACAATCAGAGACGTCGCCGGCGGCAAAACGGCCAGGGAACTGGGTATCGCCGGAACCGCGGATTCAAGCGGCGTCATTGAAGGAACCGCTCTTGAGCCCACGCTCGATAAAACCACCTCGCTGCAAGACATTCTCGGAGCGTATGCCGGCGCGACGATTCATTCCGCGGGCTTAGATAACGATATCCTGATAAAGGCCGACGCCATGGGCGCCGCCACCGACGCCGGCGAGGCGCTGAACGGCGTCACGATCACACTGGCCAACGACTCACGCGTTACCCGAGGCAACGAATACGTTGTTTACGACGACAGAACCAACACTATTACGGTGCATATCGCCGTGGGATCATCGACGGCGAGTGACGTGGTCAACGCCATAAATAAAGCTCACGACGCTGGGGACATTTCCTTTACCGCCGACATCGACCCCTTGGACGAGGTAAACGGCGGACAGGGCCTGGTTGAAGACGGCTCATCAGCGGTGACCCGCGACGGCTCCGGCAAAGCGTTCGACCAGGAATCCGGCCTGCAAATCACCAACGGCGGAAAGACGTTTACCGTCAGCCTGGCCGGATGCAAGACCGTGGAAGACGTGCTCAACGCCGTTAACGCCAATTCCGGCTTGTTGGCTGAAATCAACTCGGACAAGGATGGCATCAGTATCCGATCGCGCGCGAGCGGCTGCGACTTCATGATCGGCGAAAACGGCGGAACCACCGCCGCCCAATTGGGCCTGCGCACTTTTACCGAAGACACGAAGCTTAGCGACTTGAACTACGCAACGGGCGTGAAAGTCGCCGGCTCCGGCAGCGCAAGCGGAGGCGTCGACTTCACGATTACTTTGTCCGATGGCACCGCAATGGCGATTGATATTTCCGGGGCGACCACCATCGGCGACGTGATCGATTTAATCAACAATAATTCCAACAACAACGGAAAGCTGACCGCCCAACTTGACGCTTATGGGAACGGCATCGAACTGGTCGATAACAGCGGAGGCACGGGAAAGCTGACGGTGGCCAACTCCGGTTCCGGCTCCGCCGCCAACGACCTGGGCTTGATACCCAAAGGCGAGTCGCAGGTCATCAGCGACACCAATACGCTTACCGGCAGGGACGTCAACGAATCCGAAACCGAAGGAATCTTCACCGCCTTGATTAATCTCAAACAAGCGTTGCTGGACAACGACACGACTGGAATCAGCGATGCAATCAGCATGTTGGACAGTAGCACGGAGCAGTTGAATATCACTCAATCGGATCTTGGCGTCCGCGAGCAAAACCTCGATGCCATGTCAAGCCGCCTTACCACG
>JBEKIK010000116.1:0-6166 GCA_050011795.1 Thermoguttaceae bacterium
CATACCGAAGTCTTTTACTCCATCGAAAAACAACACCATAATCAAGTACTCTTACGATCCTTTTTCAATTACGCCAAATTACCATTGGAAAAGGATCATTAACTATGCAAAGGTCAATAGTTGTAATGGATCTGATAGATTAACAGGGATATTATTGGTATCGGTATTCTGTTGAGCGGCACTGCCACTGGAATTGTATGTTGCAATCTTATCCTTCATATCCTTTAGTTCATCGAATTGTATATCATAATATTGAAGTGGACCATATGTTTTTTGAGAAATTATCTTTTGATTTGCTTTTTGCCGATATGCATAACCCCGAGCGTAGTACGCCGCAGCGAAATTAGGATTGATCTTAATTGCCTCGTTCATATTTTCAATAGCTTTGTCGAGAGCGTCTATTCTTAAATAAACAAAGCCGCGGATGTAAAAAGCTGCCGCGTATTTGGGATTCAATCGGATAGATTCGTTTAAATCATCTATTGCCTTGTCATAATCGTTCTTACGTGAATAGGCGGAACCTCGAATGTAATATGCCAAAGATGATTTCGGATCGAGATCGATTGCATCGCATGAGTCTTTAATGGCCTTATCATAATCGCATTTCGCTAAAAAGGCGTATCCCCTGTAGATATATGCATCGGTACATTTTGGATTAAGTCGAATACCTTCTGTATAATCAGCGATAGCTTTGTCAAAGTCGATTTTCTGACAGTAGATATAGCCACGACTTAAATATAGGTTTGCGTCACTCGGATTAAGCTGAATTGCCTGTGATAAATCCAAAATCGCCTCGTCCAGCAGACCTTTTTGGGCCAATAGAAAGCCCCGATAGGAATAAACCTCTACTATTTTCGTATCCAGCCGGATGGCTTCTGAAAAATCTTCAATCGCCTTATCGATATCGCCTTTCTGAAAGTAGATAGCGCCAAGGTTGGCGTACGCATAATCAGCATGATCCGATTTTGGATTGATCTGAATGGCTGCATTAAAATCCTTGATTGCCTTGTCGATCTCGCCTTTACTCATGTAGGCAGAGCCCAGATAGCTATAAGCGTCGGCCACTTTTGGTTCAATCTCTATTGCTTCGTTTAAGTCTGCGATAGCCTTGTCGAAATCGCCTTTATGCACATAAGTGCAACCTCGATTCCCATACACCCAAGCGTTTTTCACACCGAGTTGTATAGCCTCTGTATAATCTTCTATGGCCTTATCGAATTCGCCTTTATTCATGTAGACATAACCACGACTGCAATACGCGTCGGAATATTTCGCATTGAGCCGAATTGCTTCGGTAGAGTCTTTAATAGCTTTATCAAGATCGCCGTTCTCTCTGTAGGCAACACCGCGGTTGTAATATGCCTCAACCAATTTCGGATCTAATTTTATTGCTTCGGTTAAGTCTATAATGGCATTAGCAAAATCGCCTTTTGATGCGTAGGCATCTCCCCGTAATTCATATACTTTGGCATCTTTCGGATCGAGCCGGATCGCTTCGTTTAAGTCTGTAATGGCTTTGTCGAAATCACCCTTCTTTACATACACACCGCCACGGCAGTAATATGCATAAGTAAATTTCGAGTCGAGCCGGATGGCCGCATTGTAATCTCTTATGGCATTTTCAAAATCATTTTTGTATGCATAAGAAGTGCCACGTTTGGCGCAAACCGTCGCGTTTTTCGGATTGATCTCAATAGCCTTCGATAGATCTGATATTGCTGTATCGAAATCTCCTTTATTCCCGTAAGTGCATCCACGATTGTAAAAAGCCTCGAAATATTTTGGATTGAGTTGAATGGCTTCATTATAGTCCACTATCGCCTTATCGAAATCGCCCTTATTCATGTAGGCATAACCACGATATTCAAAAGTTTTCGCGTCTTTCGGGTCGAGTCGGATCGCTTCGTTATAATCTTCAATGGCCTTATCGAAATCGCCCTTTTTCATATAGACATAACC
Source organism: Thermoguttaceae bacterium (assembly GCA_050011795.1). Lineage (GTDB taxonomy): Bacteria > Planctomycetota > Planctomycetia > Pirellulales > Thermoguttaceae > JBEKIK01. The sequence goes on from JBEKIK010000116.1 coordinate 1,960, forward strand.
ACGGTATTGATAAATTTTGGTGTCTTTCTGGTCGAGCCGGATCGCTTCGTCGCAATTCGTAATGGCCTTATCGAAATCGTTTTTATGCGTATAGACAATGCCACGCACGGCAAACGCGAAGGCGTATTTCGAATCCAACTGAATGGCCTCATTCAGATCCGTTAAGGCCTTGTTATCATCACCCTTATACCCATAAACCCGACCCCGAAAACAATACGCTTCGGCCGATTTTGGATCGAGTTTTATGGCCTCGGTTAATGTCTCGATCGCCGCGGGATAATCTTCCTTGTCGAATAAAGTCTTGCCTTTTTCAAACGCCTCTTTTGCAGGCGAAGATTCCTCGGTTGTCTCGGCCATTAACGGATAGAATCCGATCAACATAAAAAGACCAAGCAAGGACGCCACAGTCCATCTATGGAGATTCATTGTGTAATTCTCCTCGAAAAAGGGGATCAAATATGGCCGACATTCTACCCCGCCGCTGACAATCATGAAAAGCCCAGAATAATGGGGCCAATTCGCTAAGTAACACTAACAATACCCAGCCGCCCTCACCCCCAGTCCCTCGCCCGCGACCAACCTTCGGTCGATGCCCGGCGAGGGGAGTTAGCGCGGCAGGCGGGTTACTATGCTCGCAGTCAGCGGTTCGCCGCGGAGATCGTTCAGGTGCTCCAAAAGAATTCGCCGCACTTCGAGTACGGCCAGCGGATGGGTGAGGACCGTAGAATGAGCAGCGGGCACGACGATCTCCGAAGCAGCGTAATCCACATGCGCGCTTTCCTTGGACACCACGCCGTCGCCCTCGCCGGAGATTTTGCTCAGCCACCATTGTTGCGACGGAACAACACCCACGATATTGTGATACTTCACCCAAGGCGGACGTCGGCTGGAGAGCATAACGGGAAAGATCGGCGAATGAGGCGAAAGCGAGTCGATGCTGGTGTCCACTTTGACCAATGAGTTGTCGACAAAAGCGCCCGGGTTTTGCACATAAAGTTTTTGCTGGCTGTTTAGCAGCGTCTTGGGCAGGCTGATCAGCTTGCCCAGCAGCCATTGCGTGGTCTGGTTGGAATATGGGCTGCCCCGGTGCGGAGTGGCGATGGTTATCACGCGGCGGATCGAGGGATTGGGTTGAAAATAAAACGTCCCGGCCAGTTTATTGCGGACTTCGGCGTCGGCCTTGATCTGATTCAGCGGTTCCTTGCTCGCCAGTCGCCAATAGTCGTCGCCGCTGTTTAGGGTTTGCAGATCCGAGACCAGCCCGCCCATACTGTGCCCGATCAGCACCATCTGGTCCAGCGACGGTTCCCGCCGATTAGGATCGAGAGTCTGGCGGGCATCCGCCAGATCCTGGCGCAACTCTCTCGCCGAGAGCCAGAACGGCTGGCTGGTGGGATAAAGATAAAACCAAAATTGATAATGGTCGCGGATGTCCTCGGAACTGCGCAGGTCGTTGAACATCTCCATCCAGGTCATGGGCGAGGACCACAGGCCGTGCACCATTACAACCGGGATTTTGCCCGGCTCGTAGGGTTGCACCATGTAAAGGCCCATTACCGCGTCTTGCTTGTCCTGGCGGAGGTTGAAAATCGCTTCGGCCGGTTTCAAAAGATTTTCAGGCTTCAACAGAGTTTCCGGGTGCAAAAGACCGGCCGTGGCCAGGGCGTCGAGTTCCGGATTCGATAGAAAGTATGCCAGCGGCGTGGTCAGATCGCTCTCCAAGGGCACCAGATGATGGTCGACAACCGTCTCGCTGGTGGTCAAGGGATCGTAAAGCTCCAGCACGCCCTGCTCGTGTGTCATATCCTGCCCGGAGCGCAAATCTTCACTGGACGAAGGCCGTAAAAACGCGGTTACCGGAAAACTCAAATTTCTTGGATAGTATTTGGCCCCCGCCGTACCGTCTTTGTCGATATTCGGACGCACCGCAATCAAAGGAACGCCCAGACCATGCGCCAGATAGTGGTTTTTAAGCCCTGTTATTTCAAAGTCCGAGACGAACTCGAATCGGGCAAAATCTTCCGGCCGCCACTGCGAACCCCTCAGCTTGCAAGTAATATCCCACGTGCCTGCCGCCGTGTGAATGGTTTTCGATGTCTCCGGCTTTAGCTCTTTATTGATGCAAATGATTCTCAATCCCGATTCCAGGGCGCAGTTGTATAAGTCGCACACCCCGCGATACTGCGGATCGTACGGATTGCGGGTCGAGTTGTAACGATCGTCGAATAGATATTGATATGAATAAAGCACCGACGCGCCGAAAAGATCCAAGGCCACTTGTTTGTCTACCCGTTGGGCCTCCATGCCGCCCAGATACGCCAACTCCGACATGGCATACACCCGGTCGGCCGTAGGCTCGTAATTGTTGAACTCCTGAAGTCGCTTGATCAACCCTCGGGGATCGCTCCTGGATATGTATGTCAAGTTGTGCAGGCGGAGCAACTGCTCAGTCCGCTCGCTGGGGCGCGGCCCATAATATGACGTTAGCTGTAACTGCTCAACCAGCGGATTCTGAGGAACCGTGCGAAGAGTGACCATGTTCGTCGACGCGCAACCCGCCGTCAGCATTATTGCGGCCAACAAGACGCTAATACTAGCTACTCTGAGATGAGACGTGTTAATTGTATGCATTTGCTAACAAACCGTTTGCGGTTTCGCAATGCGCCAACAAATAGCTATTTCCTAAAAACAATAACCAACTCAAACACGGGTCAAAACGCAAGTTTGAATCAAAATTGTGCATTTTCGGTGATATGCGCAATGTGGGGATTTTGGACAAAATATCCGTCCCGACCTATGCGCAGAACATCACCCAGAAAAGGGCAGTGTACATTAAAGAAGCCGGGCCCGACCGTCAATGCCGATTTTCTTTACACGTCCACCAATGGCAATTGGTTTTCGATCCAATTTGTCACCCGGCCGATGGTCGGCATTTGGGCCATCGGTGCAATCATCATCGCTATGGCCCCTACTATACAGGGCACGGAATGTTCCACCATATAGGCGATAATCAGGAAAAAAACAGCGCCTTCCAGAATTACACAGTGAACAATGATTTTTGTCTGTAGCAAATTCATAAGCGCCAGGGCTTTAATGTTTTCTTTTTCCGTTTTGTCGGCGGCGGAGTTTTCGCTCGTTTGTTTGGCCTCAGAAAGAAGTATCCGTTGAATGTTTCTTCGTCCTTGGGCTACGATAATGCCCGGCAAAATCGCCCACACGCTCAACATCATGGCGGCCATCGCCAAGGCAATGTAGGTGAGCGTAGGTTGCTGGACGGCTTTGTTAAAATTCCCTGTCGCAAAAACCGCAATGATTAAAAAACTGAAACAACCGAAACTCAATGCGGCCACTATGATTTGCAGGGTTCGCACTTTAGGCGTCAACTGCTCGCGCCAATCGGGAGTAGACATGGCATTGTCCTTACAAAGGGGATTTCAAGCCGCCTGGCGATGGGCTTCGACGGGCTTGCAAGCGCACTGTTCGGCCTCCCAGGTTTCGGTCCATGCGCACCCGGCCCAGGAAAGTCCCACGCCGAAACCGATCATCAGCGTCTGCTTGCCGGGCCGCAACCGGCCGCCGGCCCGGAGGTCATTGATCAAAATCGGAAGCGTCGAGGAAACCGTGTTCCCGTAGTGTTCCAGGGCCTCGGGCATTTTTTCCAAGTCCAGGTTCAGCCGCTTGCGGAGTTGATCCAGCATCAAGGCCGTTGCCTGGTGCATCAGATAAATGTCGACCTTATCGCGGGTCCATTTCGATTGTGTTAAAAGCCGGTCGATCATGGGCGGCACCACGTCGAGGGAGAACTTGACCAATTCCGGCCCATCCATGAACAGGCTGCTGGGCCAGCGCTTGCGCTTACTGGGCTGGATTGCGGCGTCTTTTGGGCGTGCCCCGCCTTCGGTAACCATCAAGGTATTGGCCCCGCGCCCGTCGGTGCCGAATATGAATTGGCCCAGTGAAGGCTCGGCCGATGTTTCGATCAAAGTGGCGGCCGCGCCGTCGCCGAAAATGGTTCGCAGCGATCGGTCGCTGGGATCGATATATTTCGAGTAGGTTTCGGCGGTAATCAAGAGCACCCGTTTTGCTATGCCGCTGCGGATCAGACCGTCGGCCAGCGACAATCCATAAACAAAGCCCGAGCATCCGAGGTTGAAATCCAACGCGCCGATCGAAGTGGGCAGCCCCAAGCGATGTTGCATGATGCAGG
>JBEKIK010000117.1:0-6165 GCA_050011795.1 Thermoguttaceae bacterium
TCTTCCTGATATGGTTGGGCACGCTATTGGTGCCCATTCTTGGAATGATCCAGGCAGGAGGGTGGAAGCAAATGATGGCCACCATTCAGGAGAATGTAAAAATCATTCATCCCACGGTTCAGAACGCCGACTTCACCAGTCTATGGCGCAACCTGGGCTCTTTTGACAGCAACCCGATGGGGATCGACTGGTTCGGCATGGTTTTTGGGCTGGGTCTGGCGGTAAGTTTCGGCTATTGGTGCACCGACTTCCTGCAAGTGCAGCGGGTGATTGTGGCCAAGAACCTGCGCGCGGCTCAGAACGGCACCGTCATCGGTGCGGCGCTGAAGATGTGCGTGCCGCTTATTGTCACGATCCCGGGACTGCTGGGACTGGCGGTGTTGTTGAACTCGAATGGTTCGCCCCTGGTCCTGGTTCCGGAAAGCGATCCGCGCGCCGGGATTACGCATCAGACTTACAACGACGTGCTGCCGCTCTTGATGGGCCAGTATCTTGGTCCGGGCCTGCTTGGTCTGGGCGTAACCGCCATGATTGCCGGTTTCATGTCGGGCATGGCCGGAAACGTCAGCGCTTTTGCTACGGTATGGACTTATGATGTATACAAACCGCTGTTGAACCGCAACGCCGGCGACCGTCATTATCTTAACATGGGCCGGTGGAGTTCGATTATCGGCGTGCTGATATCGATCGGAACGGCTTATGCGCTTTTTTGGTTCTCGAACATACTCGAATTTTTGCAAGTGCTGGTGTTTTTCTTTATCGTGCCCTTGTTCGGCGTGGTAATCCTGGGAATGTTATGGAAGCGGGCCACCGCGGCCGGCGGCTTTTGGGGTTTTCTGACCGCGATCCTTGTGTCGATCTCCATGTGGGTTTTCGTACATTCATATCCTGATGGATATAGGCCGCAGCCGAAGGTCATTCTGGAAAAAGGGGCCGTGGTGAGAGTGGAAAAGATTGCCGAAAAAGGGATGGATAAAATCGATCGGGTCATAGTAGAAAGCGGCAATGTGCAAACGACCAATGTGCCGCTTGCCGCGGAAGTCAATAAATCGCCGGTATCATCCTTGGATGCAATAATTAAGGGCGGCGATGTTTCTGTTCCGGCAAAGTGCGAGAATGGGGGCAAATTGGTTTCCGTTCAGATTCTCGCTCCCGAGGTGGTTCTGGCGGAGAGCAAACAAATTGAAAAATTCGGCATCGAGGGCGTGCCAGTCGTGCTGAAACCGGGAGTTCAAGTCCATGCAACCGAGGTGCTGCAATACTTTGTTCCGTCGGCGTTCAATCCGGAGCACACGAAATACATCGCCCGGTCGGAGAAGGCCAAGCCCATGGCGGTAAACATGTACAGCGCCTTTTGGACGTTGCTGGTGTGTTTGGCGGTGGCCATCGGCGTGAGCCTGTTCACTAAGCCTAAAAGGGACGAAGAGTTGAAGGATCTGGTTTACGGGCTTACGCCGCTACCCGACGAAGGACATTGCTCGTGGTATAAACATCCCGTGCTTTGGGCGTCAGTGGTGGGGATTGTCCTGGTAGCAGTGAATATAATCTTTTGGTAAGGACGAAAACATGGAATCCGAACATCAGATACCGATTTGGTTTTTCATTGGCGCCCTGTTGGGCGTATATGGAGTAATAATCTTTGTCACGGGCATTTACCTGGCGATTTTCCCGCCGCCGGAAGCGCAACGCTTGGCATTGAGCTACTTGCACGCCGACATCTGGTGGGGCGCGATGATGGCGATATTGGGCGCGTTTTATTGCATCCGCTTCCGGCCGAAATAGGGAAGAAAAAGGGCTGAGTCCCCTTTTTTTATTTGCCCGAGGGGCGCAGGCGGATGAGGAACACGCCGTGGCGGCCGACGGTTGCGGTGAACTGATTTTCGAATTCACCCAGGTCTTTTTGTCGCCAGAGGTCGCGGACTATTTGTTTGCCCGAGATGCCCAGGTCGGACCAGTTAGCGGTGACCTGGTTTTCGATTTCGCCGCGGTTGAACAGGCCCGCGGCCAGGGAGCCGTCGTCCAGTTCTTTCACCCAGACTTCCGATTCTTGTGCCTGGGACACGCGCCGGGCTTGTACTCCCAAGGGATCTTGATTTAGCGCGAGCACTTCGTCATTTATGAGCAGATTGAGGGTGAATTCATCAAGTTTTGTCAAGTCGCAGCCCAACAGCAGCGGCGAGCAGAGCAGGCACCAAAGGCTGACTTGGGTATATTGCTCGTTGGGTGTGAGCCTGGTTGGATGCGGATTTTGCCAACCTATCGTTCCCAGGACGAGCAGGTCGGCGTTGTTCCAAGGTCTGGGTTTGGCCGATTGTTCATGTCCGGCCTGGGAGAAGCCGATGTTGGACACGTTCGACCAACTATCGGTAATATCGGGGGTTGCGAGCCAGCAATTCCCGCCGATGTCGTCCCCCATTGCTCGGAACAGGGAAGGGGCGTATACGCTGAAGACCATGTCGCGTCGGGTTTTGTTTAGCGACGTTTTTATCAACTGGTAAATTTCTTTCAAACCTGGAAGGGCCTTTTTCCGGTTGACTTGCATGTAGGTGGCCCAATTGAATTTGTAGTAGTCGAATCCCCACTCGGCAAAGCGCTCAATGTCTTTTTCCTGTTGCCGGCAGGCTTCCATGGGATCGTCGGCGTTATAGCGAGTGCGGGGGGCGGAAATTCCGGCCTTCAATCCCTTGTCGTGGACGTAATCGCACAGGGCCTTCATGTCTGGAAATTTGACGTTGGGATTACTTGTGCTCTTTTCATCGCGGGAATTACTTTGCAGCAAGGGATCACTGCCGTTTGGCTGGGGCAGCCAGCCTTCGTCGATGTTGACGTAGGTCCAGCCGTGGTCGATCAATCCGCTTTGGACCATGGCCTCGGCCGCCGATCGGACTTTGGCGTCGTCCACGGTGCGGGCGAAGCACATCCGGCTGCTCCAGCCCATGGGCGGAGTCAAGGCGATGGTGTCGCCGCAGACTATTTTCAGTTCGCGCTGGTTCCGGCCCAAGCTGTTTTTCGCCTTTAGGATGACGATATATTCCCCGCGATTTTGAATTGAACCGGTGATCCGGCCGGTTTGGGGATCGAGTCGCAAGCCCTCGGGCAGATTTTCCGCGGAGAAGACAATCGGCCGCCGGCCCGTGGCCGCAATGGTAAAGAGGAAGGGAGAACCGGGGCCAACGCCGAATACTCCGGCCCCGTTAATGCGCGGGGTAAGCGGCGGCGGGGGGGTAAGGATCACGGGCTCTTCGGGAGGCAATGCGATGGTTTCCGGCCGATCGCCCGCGTACTCGATTTTAGCGTCGGCCCAATCGGCATGATCGAAAGCGAATCCGTCGCCGGCATCGCCGACCATCAAAAGGAGCAATTTCACGCCCTTGAGATTAACGTCGATCTTTTTTGCTGGGTGTCCGGCTTTCATCACGTCGCTTTTCCACAGTTCGCGCCCGTCGCCAAGCACGCGGAACACGACGCTGGACGCCGGCGACTTGTTGACATCGTCGTCTATGCCCACGAAAGCGGTAAAACGCTGGGCGCCGCCTTTCAGATCTATATAAAGGGTGCTGATGGCATGGGTGCCCAAACCGTGTTCGAATTTCTTGCCGCCAATGGAAAGGGGACGTCCGTCGATGGATTTATCGGTCTGGGGTTCGCCCCAGTCTTGCTTGACCTTGCTCTTGCTCAGGTCGAGGGAACTAAGCAAAACGGTTTCCGTTGCGCCGGCGGGCAAGGAGAACATCAATGCCGCCAATAATATTACAATTGACCTTACCGAGAAACAATTGACGTTATAAGGAGTCATGCTCGTTTCCCCCTTTAAAGATGAGGATTGTCAACCTGTATAATCATAGCAAAACCCAGGCTATATAACAATATTTTTTTCGCGGCAAGCGGCGACTTTGGGTCCATATCGCATTTTTCGGCGTAAATCCCTGATTTCCAGTCTCCAATCCCTTGCCTTTGACACTATAATGGCATGGGCAATGGTGAAAAGGGTTCTGCCTTGTTCCGATCCGCGATGGGTTCTATAATTCCTCCATGAAAGCAGCCGAACTATTTGTGCGTTGTCTGGAGAATGAAGGGGTAAAGTATCTTTTCGGTCTGCCGGGCGAGGAAAACCTGGACGTGATGGACGCCATGCTGGATAGTACGATCAAGTTCGTAACTACCCGGCACGAGCAGGCGGCGGCCTTCATGGCCGACGTTTACGGCCGGTTGACGTGCAAGGCGGGCGTGTGTCTGGCGACTTTGGGGCCCGGGGCCACGAATTTAATCACCGGCGTGGCCGACGCGCACTTGGATTACGCCCCGATGGTGGCCATATCCGGCCAGGCTTCGACGACCGCCATGCACAAGGAGAGCCACCAGCATCTTGATTTGGTCAATCTGTTTCGCCCGATCACGAAATACTGCACCCAGGTAATCGAGCCGCAGACCGTTCCGGAGGTGGTGCGCAAGGCCTTCAAACAGGCCCAGACCGGCCGATTCGGCGTGAGTTACATCGACTTTCCCGAGAACGTGGCCAAGATGGAAGTGGAAGGGCTGAAACCCTTGACGGTCCACGAGCCCGTGCCGCCGGTGCCTGCGCCCATCCAGATCCAGCGCGCCGCGGACATGATAAACAAAGCCCGCTGCCCGATTATTTTGGCCGGCAACGGAGTGGTTCGGGCGGGAGGCACCGAGGCCCTGCTGAATTTCGCGGAAAAACTGAACATTCCCGTGGTCGAAACCTTCATGACCAAGGGCGTGATCCCCTCGTCGCACCGTTTGTGCCTGGGCACGGTGGGATTGAAAGCCCACGATTACGTGCTTTGCGCGTTCGATCGGGCGGACCTGATCATCTGCGTGGGATATGACATGGTCGAGTACCATCCGCATCCTTGGAACCCGGAAAAGCGGCTGAGCATCATTCACTTCAGCGCAATTCCGGCCGAGGTCGACGAGCACTACAGCGTGGCCTTGGAGGTGCAGGGCCACGTGGGCTGGGCGCTTAGGAGCGTTGGGGAGTTGGTGCATCCCAAACAGAGTTTTCCCTGGGAAAATCTGCGCAAGGCGATTGCCGCGGAGATGTCGGAGATGGCCGACGACGGTTCGTTCCCGCTGAAACCGCAAAGAATCGTGTGGGACATTCGCCGGGCTCTTGCCCCGGACGCGACCGTGATTTGCGACGTGGGCGCGCATAAACTCTGGATGGCCCGCATGTACCCGGCCGAGCGGCCCAACACCTGCATAATATCCAACGGGTTCGCCGCGATGGGCATCGCTCTGCCCGGGGCCATCGCCGCCAAATTGGCCTTTCCCGAACGAACCGCGGTGGCGGTCTGCGGGGACGCCGGTTTCATGATGAATTCCCAGGAACTGGAAACGGCCCTGCGCATCGGCACGCCGCTGGTGGCGCTTATATGGACCGACAACGGGTACGGACTGATCGAATGGCATCAACTACAGCAATTCGGCCGCATAAGCAACGTCCGCTTCGGCAATCCGGACTTCGTGAAATTCGCCGAAAGCTTCGGGGCCAAGGGCTACCGAGTCCGGGCGGCCGACGAATTACTGCCCATCCTCAAGCAGGCCGTGGCCGACAATACCGTGGCGGTCATCGATTGCCCGGTGGATTATTCCGAAAACATGAAACTGACGGAAAAACTCGGCAAGATGGTCTGCCCGGCGTGATACATTTTAAATAATCAACATGTAGACACGGAGAACACGGAGGGAAGTAGATGTTAAAATATTTTTATGGGATTGCAGTAAGGTGTAAGTAAAGGAAAAAAGGGGAAGGAGGGAAAAGGGGAAATGAACTTTCGTGTTTTTATTGTTGAGTTTTCCTTTTCCCGCTTTCCCTTTTTTCCTCTTTACACATAAGATTTATTATGCAATCTCCGTGTTCTCCGTGACTCCGTGGTGGTTTGATATTTTCTGCAAGGAGTTTTTCTATGCCGGAACATTTTCCGCTTTTGGTACCCGATGCAAAACCGGCGGCGGCTTTGGCCGAGGTGCGTGCGCCGTTCGACGGGTCTTTGATCGCAACGGTGGAGCAGGCCGACGGGGCTGCCGTGGAAAAGGCGTTTGAAACGGCATACTCCTTGTTCCGCAGTCGCGATGCCTGGCTGAAACCGTCCGAGCGGATAGCCGTGCTGGAAAAGGCCGCCGCATTGATGCAGGCCAATC